>JBBROR010000159.1:0-7481 GCA_038229175.1 Acetobacterales bacterium
CATAAAGATGTTCAGGCTCGACAGGCATACCTTCGGCCGCTTCGAGAACAGTCAGCGCTGTGTGGGGCGCCAGCAACGCCGCCAACATGCTGCCGCCACTTGGATCGCCGTGCGGCACCAGTACGAAGGCAGCGTTGGGGTCTGGCGGCCATGCCTGGATCAGCCGGGTGACGGCGTCCAAGTCGCCTGCGGACGCGCCAATCCCGATGACGGTGAGCCCTGACAGGTGTGAAGCCGCAATATACTGAGGCATTGGCTGGACCATGGCGTCTTTCGATGCTCAGCGGCTTTCGGCGCCCAGGCTTTCAACGCACGGCAAGCACATCTACGCCCCAGCACGATCGTCGATACCGGGCGATAACGGCGCATGGGTAGTTTCCGAACCTACTGACGATAAGGATGACCGCCCAAACTAACGTTCATGCTCCTTCACCGTTCCCAACCCGTTGCATCATTCCCACACGCCGCCCTGCTGTTGTTGGAACGGGCATGAGACAATTGCGAATCCTGCTGGTGGAGGATGACGCCGTGGTCGGCTTGTTGTTGGCCGAATTGCTGGTTGGGATCGGGCATGACGTATGCCGCATCGCCACGACGGAAAACGAAGCGATCCTGGCCGCCACCCGCGAGCGCCCGGATCTTATGCTCGTCGATGCACAGTTACGGCAAGGCAGCGGCATAGCGGCCATGAAGGCCATCCTCCGGCGGGGCCCCATGCCGCACGTGTTCATGACAGGCAACTCGCGGCTCACCATGCCCGCAAACGCATTGGTCCTGCGCAAGCCATTCGGCCTCACTGACCTGATTGCCGTACTTGACGGCGTGGCTGCGTAGATTCCGATCCTCTCGCGCATACAGGTGGATCCTTACCATCGACACACCAACCACAGTAACGCAGCGCCTTGGCTGGTCTGCCAAAGAGGAAAAACCGATGAGACGCTTCGCAATGTTCAACACGGTCATCGTCTTCTCGGGGCTAGCGATCACAACTCCGCTGCTGGCCGCCGGCCCTGCCGCAGTCAGTGCCCCACGTTATCGACCGCCGCCGGCCAGACGATGGCTTTAAAACCGGCGAAGGCACTGATCGGCGGTCGCGGGTGTGCCTCAGGCCGGCCCGGATATCCGCACTATAGTCTCTGACCGCCTTGTCCCAGGCGGGCGCTAAGCCCAAGGAAATCGTCCTGATGAACGCCACGTCCGTTTTTGCAGTCCCGATGTATCTCTACGCGGGAGTTTTTATCCTCCTGGTTCTTTTGATCCTGGCGAAGTTGACCTTCAAGATCCTGCGGGAATACGAGCGTGCCGTCGTTTTCACGCTGGGCCGCTTCCAGGCGGTCAAGGGACCAGGCCTGGTTCTGATGGTGCCCTGGATCCAGGAGATGGTGCGCGTCGACCTGCGCATCCAGGTTGTCGAGATTCCCACCCAGGACGTGATCTCACGCGATAACGTCTCCATGAAGGTCGACGCCGTTCTCTACTTCAACGTCGTCAACCCTGAATACGCCATCATCCAGGTGCAGAACTACCTTCCGGCCACCAACATGCTGGCGCAGACCACGCTTCGTTCCGTGCTCGGGCAGCACGAGCTCGACGAGATGCTGTCCGAGCGCAAGAAGCTCAACACCGACGTTCAGGCGATCCTGGACAGCCAGACGGAAACCTGGGGCATCAAGGTCAGCAACGTCGAGATCAGGACCGTGGAACTGACCGAGAACATGGTCAAGGCCATTGCCAAGCAGGCGGAGGCGGAGCGGGACCGCAGGGCCAAGATCATCCATGCCGAGGCGGAGTTCCAGGCGGCGCAGACACTGGTGAACGCGGCACAGATCCTCGGCAGCACCCCTGCGGCGATGCAGCTTCGCTACCTGCAGACCCTGACCGAAATAGGGGCCGAGCAGAACTCGACCGTCGTTTTCCCGATGCCGATCGACATCATCAGGCCATTCCTGGCCATCCTGGAAAAGTCCGAGAAAGGCGCGCAACCCAGTGACGGTCTCGACGGTAAGACCACGACCGAGGCCCCCTTGGCCATATGAAAGCCGCGGTTGACCGCGTTGGCGATGGCTGCCGGATGTGCGGTCATTTAGGTGGGAGTGGTGCTTTACTGATGGGGGCGGCCGCGGGCGGCGGCGTTACGGCCCCCGCTGCGTGCGGTTGCGGGCCGAAACTCATGCCGATCGAAAGCGCCAGATAGAGCAAGGCCCAACTGACGATCGTCATCACGCCAGCCGGCACGACAGGAGCAGCGGTCTTCAGGCCGGTGCTGCGGCGTGATTCCGGAGTTTGGAGGCCGGATGGAAGCAGGCTGATCAGGTGGCGTACGGTAGAATGCGCAGTCCCGTCTGCGTACTGACGCAGATGCATCTCATCTATACTTTGTTTGAGAGCCTTGATTGCGATGTCTTTCGGCGTATTGGCCTATTGGGTAGCCTCTGCCCAGGGATCTTTACCAAGGCTTGCGAGAACTGAAAGTATCGTAACCCCGCAGCCATTATCCTCGGTCCCGATTTCTGCATAAAGGAAAGCATTCAGGGCCGGGTCTCTGAGGGCGAATGATTTTTTCATGTCTGTCTCCTGCAGGAGGTTGCTCTTCTTGCAGCCAAAGCGGCGATACCCGGTTTAAGCATTCAGTAAAGACTGAATAATCGCGGGGCACCAGCGCCGGAAACTACTCAGCTTTTCCCCGCATGGGCCCGGCGGGCGCGGGGGCAGAGGTCCTGCAAAAGGGCGCTGGGCCTTATCGGCGATGGCCACAAGGGAACGGACGCGACCGGTGAGTAGTTTCCGATGGTGCCGCCCCTGCGGCATTCCTGTTTCCTATGCTTTTCACGTTGCCAGAAATGGAGGGTTCCATGAGCAAAGTCCAAAATGGCATGCCAGTCAGTGATATCAGTTATAATTCTATGGAATCTGTGCCCAAGGCCGCCCAAAAAGGTCAGGCGGGCGCGGATCGCGAATTGCGTGAAGAGCCTGACATGGATAACGAGACCGAGATGGGCGGGCACACGTTGCTGTCGCGCCGGCAGGCGCCGCAGGGCCGCAGAAGCCTGTTCCGGCGCTGATCGGGTGGGTGTGAGCGGCTGCGAGCTTTCGCAGGCTGAGCGATGATCCTCGGCCGGATATTCGAGCATGCAGCGCCCCACCCTCCGTGGGATGCAGCGCCGGTGCGAGACGAGTTGTTTGGCGCGGACCGGCTCGAGGAGCACGCAAAGAGCCTTGCCGCCGCACAGCCCGTGACCAAAAGTCGCGCCCGGGACGGTCGACTGGCCAACCGTCTGGCCGACAATGCCGCGTTCCTGCTGCAAGCCAACCGCGCCTTGGCAAAGTCGTCCGAGGATGGGCACCACGCCACCCCGGCGGCAGAATGGCTGGCCGACAATTATCACCTTGTCGACATGCAGATCCGCGAGATCGGCATCGATCTGCCACCAGGTTTTTATGCGCAACTGCCGAAGCTGGCCGGCGGGCCACACGCGGGCCTGCCACGGGTATTCGGCGCGATGTGGTCCCTGGTGGCCCATACCGACAGTCATGTGGCTTATGAGACGCTCCACCGCTACCTGGTGGCATATCAGTCGGTGCAGCCGCTCACGATCGGTGAGCTATGGGCCGTGCCGATCACCTTGCGCATCGTGCTGATCGAAAATCTCCGGCGCGTCGCGGAGTTGGTTGTGAACGACGCGTTGGCACGCCAGGCGGCGGACGATCTGGCGGAGCGGGTGCAGGATGCCGGCAGCAACGGCCCGAACCTCGCAGCCGATCTACCGAATGATCCGTCTGGCCAAAGCAGGGTGACGGACCCTTTCGCAGTCCAGCTCGCGCACCGGCTGCGGGGCCACGATCCCAGGACGAACCCGGCGCTGGAGTGGCTCGACCGACGGCTGGAGGCGCAGGGCACGACGGTGAAGGACGTGGTGCGGGACGAGCTGCAGAAGCAGGGGATGGCCAACGCCACCGTCCGCAATGTGATCACCAGCCTGCGGATGATTGCGGGGATGGATTGGACGGAGGTCTTCGAGCAGGTGTCCGTCGTGGACGACGTGCTCTCTGGCACCACGCCGTTCGCTGCCATGGATTTTGCAACGCGCAATCTTTATCGCACTGCGATCGAAGCGCTGTCGCGCGGGTCGGATCGGTCCGAACTTTCGATCGCCCAGGCTGCGACCGCAGCGGCGGCGCAACATCAGGGTGAGCGGCAGGGCGACCCCGGCTACTACCTGATCGGCGGCGGTGCGCCGGGGTTCGAAGCCAAGATCGGATATCGGCCCAAGCTGCGGGCGCGGCTGGTGCGGGTCTGTCGCAGCTTGGGGATCGGCGGCTATGGCGCGGCTGTCATAGCGCTTGCGTTGGCGTTCCTGGTCTTGCCCTTGCAGCTTGCGTCAGAGGCCGGGGCGAGCGCATTCGGGCTTGCTGTGCTTTTGGCCGCCTTCTTTGTTCTGGCGTCCGATGCGGCGGTGGCCTGCGTGAACCGGATGGCGATGTGGGTGTTCGGCGCGACAATCCTGCCTGGCTTGGAACTGGAGGCGGGCATTCCTGCAACCCTGCGCACACTCGTGGTGGTTCCGATGCTGTTGACCACGGACAAGGCGGTGGCCGAGCAGGTGGCGCGGCTGGAGGTCCACCACCTGGCCAGCCGGAATGGCGAGGTGTATTTCGCCCTGTTATCCGACTGGACCGACAGCACGACAGAGCACAGCGACAGCGACGCGGCGCTGTTGGCCGCCGCCACTTCCGGCATTGCCCGGCTCAACCAGTTATATGGGAAGGCGCCGGGCGGCGACCGGTTCCTGCTGTTGCACCGAAGTCGCGTCTGGAACGCGGGGGAAGGCAGATGGATCGGCTGGGAGCGCAAGCGCGGCAAGCTGCACGAGCTTAACCGGCTGCTGCGAGGCGCCAGCGACACCACCTACCTTCATCCGTCTCCTGTGCCGGCCGGCGTGCGCTATGTGATAACGCTTGACGCCGACACACGGCTGCCGCCCGACGCCGTTCGGCGCATGGTCGGCAAGATGGCGCACCCGCTCAACGCACCGCTCGTCGACCTCGCGCGCGGCCGGGTGGTGGAAGGACATGCGGTCTTGCAGCCGCGGGTGACACCGTCTTTGCCGATCGGGCGGGGGAGCACGGTGTTCCAACGCGTCTTCTCCAGCATGGACGGGATCGATCCCTATGCGGGCGCTGTCTCGGATGTGTATCAGGACGTGTTCGACGAGGGCTCCTTTGCCGGCAAGGGCATCTACGATGTGGATGCATTCGTCGCGGTTCTGAGGGGCAGGGTGGCCGATTCGACGTTGCTGAGCCACGACCTGTTCGAAGGGGTGTTCGCCCGCGCCGGGCTGGCCTCCGATATCGAGGTTGTCGAGGAGTTCCCGTCCGACTATGCGGTTGCGGCCTTGCGCCAGCACCGATGGGCGCGGGGCGACTGGCAGCTGCTGCCCTGGATCGCACCGCGGTCCGGGCGGGCTGCGCGCGACGCCATCCCCGCGATGGGCGTTTGGAAGATGCTGGACAACCTGCGGCGCACGCTGTCGGCACCGGCGGCCGTGGTGGCCCTGCTGGCCGGGTGGATGCTGCCATGGCCGGCAGCACTCGGCCTGACAGGGTTCGTGCTGCTGACGATCGCTCTCCCGGCGTTGCTGCCGGTGCTGGGTGACCTTGTGCCCCGTGCGCGATGGGTGACGTTTCGCTGTTACCTGGGCATCCTCGTTGACGACCTTCGCCACGCGGCCGCGCTGTCTGGCCTTATCGTCGTGTTTCTGGCGCACCAGGCGGTGCTGATGGGCGACGCGATCGGCCGCACGATCGTTCGGGTGTTCTGGACGCGCCGCAACCTGCTGCAATGGGTTGCTGCGGCGCAGGATGCGGACAGGCCGGCGCTTGACGTTCGTGGCTACTACCGGCGCATGGCCGGCGCACCCGTGCTGGGGGTGCTGGTGTTGGCCATCGCAGCATTGTCGCGCTCCGGCAGCTGGGTGTTGGCGGCGCCGTTTGCAGCGATCTGGATCGCATCTCCGGCGGTGGCGTATTGGGCGAGCCGGCTACGGGCAGGCAACCTGCCGGTGGTGACGGACAAGGATCGGGCCGCGCTGCGGATGGCCGCGCGCCAGACCTGGCGCTTCTTCGAGACGTTCGTGACGCCGGCTGACAACATGCTGCCGCCCGACAACTTCCAGGAGGACCCGGTGCCCGTGCTGGCACGCCGGACCTCGCCCACCAATTTGGGCCTCTATTTGCTCTCCGCCGCGGCTGCCCATGATTTCGGATGGGTTGGACTGCTGGACACGGTGGAGCGCCTGGATGCCACGCTGGCCACCATGGCGCGGCTGCCGCGTTGCCGCGGGCATTTCTACAACTGGTACGGCACAGCCGACCTGCGCCCGTTGGAACCACGCTACGTCTCGACGGTGGACAGCGGCAACCTGGCCGGCCACCTGATTGCGCTGGCGAATGCCTGCGGGGTTTGGCGGGACGCTTCGGCCAATCAATCGCCCTATCACGCGGGGCTTGTCGATACCGCCGGAATAGCCGCCGAGGAGATGACGCGCCTGTCCGCTTCAGGCACGCCGCCATTGGAACTGCAGTCCATCAACGCAGCGCTCGCCGCGATCACAGCCCGGCTGGCGCAGCCCGGCGGCGATCGCGAGGCTGCGCTTGCAAGTCTTGCCGTGGATACGAGTGCTGCTGCGGCGTGGGCGAAAGCGTTGCAAGCGCGTGTGCCGAATGCCGGGCGCCTGGCATTCTGGATCACGGCCTTGCACCAATTGGTTGAAAGCCACCGCAGGGACCAACCTGGCCTTGCGGCTTTGGCGCCGAGGCTCCTTGCCATCGAGCAGGCGGCGCGGGGCATGGCGCTGGACATGGAGTTTGGCTTCCTTCGAAACACGGAGCGCAATCTGCTGTCGATCGGCTTCCTGGCGGATGAAAATGTGCTGGACGCCAACTGCTACGACCTGCTGGCGTCCGAGGCCCGGCTGGCCTTTTTCGTGGCCATCGCCAAGGGCGACATTGCGGCCCGTGAGTGGTTCCGGCTCGGCCGTGCCGTCACGCCTCTGGCTGATGGCTCCGTCCTGGTGTCATGGTCGGGTTCGATGTTCGAGTATCTGATGCCGTCGCTGGTGATGCGCGCGCCTGAGGGGAGTTTGTTGGAAGACACCAGCCAATTGGTCGTCGAGCGCCAGATCGGCTACGGCTTGGAGCACGAAGTGCCCTGGGGTGTATCGGAATCGGCCTACAACGTGCGCGACGTGGAGTACACCTATCAGTATTCCAATTTCGGGATCCCCGGCCTTGGCCTGAAGCGTGGTCTGGATGCGGATCTGGTGATCGCCCCGTATGCCACCGCGCTGGCGGCCATGGTCGATCCCGCCGCAGCGGTCCGCAACCTTGTCCGGATCGATGCTGCAGGCGGCCAGGGCGAGTATGGCTTTTACGAAGCGCTGGACTACACGCCCGGCCGGGTTCCGGCCGGCAAGACGTTGGCC
>JBBROR010000160.1:0-7457 GCA_038229175.1 Acetobacterales bacterium
CGTGTGATGTTCTGGCCGAAAACGTCCACTCGCGCGAGCTGCGGCCTAAGATCCAGCGAGATCTGTGCTGTGCCACCCAGGCCACCATAAGTCTGCGACACCAAACCCGTGGAGGCTTGCTGGGTGATGCGGTCAAGCCGGCTTTTGATGATTGCACTGTCATCCACAAGGCGGCTTAACGGCCCCGAAATACCAGCCGCCAATCCGTAAGACCCTATCATGCTCATTGCCCCCGCTCCTTCACGGCACGGCGTTCAGCAGCTGCGTCCACATCGCCTGGGCAGCCGAAATGATGCGCGCGTTGGCGCCGTAAGCGTTCTGCAACCCTACCATCCTTGCGAGCTCAGCATCGGTGCTGACGCCACTCGCGGATGTCACCCTTACCGTCAGAGCAGCCTGCACTGCCTGCTCGTTGTCCAACTTCGCCGCCACGTGAACCGTATCAAGCGATTGAGCTGCCACAAGAACGGTGGCAAAGCCAGCCAAAGTCTGAGGAGCGGCAAAAGGCGCAGAGAGATTTCCTTGGGGGCCCAGCCCTGCAACGTTAACAGCCCCTTGCAAGACGCCCAGCTGTATTGAGGCTCCGAAGCTGTAGCTGAGCACCCTTGAGATCATGCCCCCGAAACTGGCCGGGCCGTTGGCTGGATTCGGGGTGAAGGCCGAGGCGCCAGCCGCTGCGCCGGCCACAGAAACATTACCATCCCGGACGGCCGCCGGATTGGTCTGAACGGACCGATCGACGGCGATCATGGTAGAGTAGCCGATATAGCCGTTCTGCACCGGAGATGGTGTGACAGTGGATACGCCACCGGTCGGTATATTGAAAAGCTGCAGCCCCTGGGATGAAAAACGCGTGCTCAGGCTGTGCGAGAACTCGTCGAGCTGCGACAGATACCCGGGCATGGTCTTGTCGCGCAGCTCGATTGCCGCTCCGATGCTGCCCCCATTGAGAGATCTTGTCACATCGGCGCCGTTCAGCATGATCGGCTGGATGCCGCCGCCGGGATAATAAGTCTGCGGTGAGGCCGACGCCTGCGCCATCGTAAGCTGGGGCGCAGGTGTTTTCAGCGTTATCGCAAGCCCGCCCGTGGTTGCCGCGATCAAGCCTCCATCGGCTTGATTAATGAATGAGACCTTCACAAGGCTGCTCATCGTCCGCAGCGAAGTGTCTCGCTGATTCTCAAGATCAGCAGTGCTGGCACCTTGCCCTTTCAACGCCACTATCTTGCTCGTGAGGCTTGAGACTGTATCTATGGCGGCGTTAAGGCGGGCCAGCCCGAATGTTACGTTTTCCTGCGCGTTCTGCCTGGCCGCCACATAGCTGTTGCCCAGCGTGTTTACCTTCGCAGCGAGCATACCTGCCGCACTCACCACTTGAGATTGCGCCGCAGAACTGGACGGATCAGCCTGAAGTGACGTAAAACTGTCTTCCAACTTGCCAAGGATACTGGCGAGGTCAGCCCCCTGCCCAGGCGTCCCTTGCAAGGAATCGATGCCTTGAAGTGCTGTCTGGCGGGTCTGTAATTCCGAAACCGTGGCCGTCTGCAGGAACACCTCCTTTTGCAGTTGCAGGTCAATCTCGCGGACGACGGGCCCGCTGAACACGCCCATTCCCTGCCCTGAAGCGGTGGCCGAAATCTGGGTGGCTACTTCACGCGCGTAATCGGGGGTTGCGGCATTGGCGACGTTATTCGAGACCACCGCCATCTGGCGGGTGATATTGGCCAAACCACCAGACGCAATCATCAGGGCGCCGTTAAGACTCATGGCGTGTCACCTTCAGGGGCATGTCGGAAAGGCCGGTTGCCAGCGGACCTGCTCGGCGTGATCATCGCTTCATATCGATCGTCTCCTGTAATAATTGATCGGCCGTTGTGACCAGTTTTGTGTTCGCCGAGTAGGCCCGTTGTGCCACGATAAGCTTACTGAATTCTTGCGCGATATCGACATTCGACTGCTCGATCGCGCCGGTCACAAGGTTCCCAGCGCCGTTGGTTCCGGCATCCTGCGTCAACGGGTTGCCACTTGCGTTCGACGCCGTGAAGGACTGCCCGTCTTGCCGTTGCAGCGCATTCGGGCTGGCGAAGGTAACAACCGGCACCCGCGCGATAACGCGTGACTGGCCATTGTCATAATTGACGGACAGATCCCCGGATGTGCTGGTGCTGATCGAGGAAAAACTGCCAGGCGGCACGCCATCCTGGCTCAGTCCGCGTAGGCTATAGCTGGTCCCGGCATACTGCGTCAGTCCGGCCGATGACCCGAAATTCCCGAGATTCAGTGCGATCGTTTGAACACCTTGGCCGAAATTCACCGTAAAGGTGAGATCAGCCGATGCGCTGGCCGCATAGGTTGCCGCCGTTATGCTGCCCGTGGCCAAGCTGAGTGCGCCAACCGTGCCATCAGCCACCGCGTTGCCACTCGTCGACCCGAATTGAACATCGGCCGTTCCTCGCGCAGCCGCAGTGGTGTCATCGGGAACGTTAACAGAGACCGTCCAGTCGTTGGTCGCGTTCTGCGCCCAATTGAGCGTGACGGTGTGCGCGGTGCCGAGCCCGTCATAAACATCGACCTGAGACGAGACCGCAGAGCCGGCCGTGGGCGTAGCCGGCAGGTTGGCCGACAGGCTCACCTTGGACGTGGCTACCGGGTTGAAGACGGTCTGGTTGACCTGGATGGGCGCTACCGCATTGCGGTTCACCACGCCCGTTGTGCTGTTGACTGACCAGCCGTTCAGATACTCTCCGGCGCTGTTCACCATGTATCCGCTCTTGTTCAACTGAAAATCGCCAGCACGGGTGAAATGCGCGGTCGGCGAAAACGAGGTCTGCCCAGACTTCGAGCCAGCCGGGTGACTGACAGGGAAGAATCCCTGCCCTGCGATGGCCAGGCCCAACGGATTATCCGTCTGCGCCACGGTGCCCTGGATATTGTTCATGTATTCCGGGCGGGCAACCGCGGCGCCGGACAGGTTTGTTGTCGCGTTACTGGTCGTCAAATAATCGATGAATGCGGTGTCCACCCTTTTGAACCCCACCGTCTGACTGTTGGCCACGTTGTCGCTGATGTTGCTGAATGCGGCTGACTGGGAAGAAAGCCCGCTGATCGCGGTGTTCATTGCGCCGAACAGGGACATCGTTCTCATCCTCCAAAGCCGCAGGAGCGGCATGTTGTTTTGCGAGACGCGCCCGTTGAACGGCTTCTACCGCGGAGCACCATCGCCACCTCGACCGGGGTTTCGCAGTTTCCATGCCAGGGTTGAGCACGGCCGATGAATCGCGGTTCTCCCACATGATTGGGCCATTCGCGCTGTTGACCGGATCAAACTGGTGGAGCCATTCGGCAGAATACGCCCGGCATTCATTGCCGGGTGCACAGCATTTTCTGCCCCGCCAACCTGTTTTACTCGGTGAGGTGCGCGAGGATCGGCGGTTTTCCCAAAGGTGATCTCTGGCCCAGCTTTTGCGGAGTTGTTAAACGCGCAGGGCGTTCGGCCGCTCGGGGCGGGCTTTCAGAAACACAGCAACAGGAGCGGCGTGTATGCCGGATCAGGCAACCATCCCGACAAGCCCGCCCCCCACTGCAGAAACAGCGTCGCACGCTCGCCGCTTGGTTACGCCTTCTTCCTCACGCCCAGGGTCTGCCACCGATGTGCAATCGGGCGTTGGCTGGAACGCGGCTCGTCATTCGGCAGCATCCTTCGCCACGGCGTTCGCCTCGGCCCTGCAGGATGACGGCAACGCGCCAACGCCGCCGTCTGGCGACAAGCCTGCAGTCGCTCTCGTGGGGCCTGAAGAACCGCTCGATCAGCCTATCAATGCCATGGCCGCGGCGCAGTCAGGCAAAAGGGCTGGCGATCCAACATCGAACCCGTTCGCCGCGCCCGCCCGGCCTGACGCGCCGACGTCGGCAGTTATCACGTTACTGCGGGACGCCAGGCCCGCGCGCCCCAAAACGTCACCACTCCCCGCTGCGTCCGAAACGCTTGATCCGCCGGCGTTGGCCACTACGGAAGCTTTGGTCGCGTTGCCCACCCTGCCGCCACACCACCTGTCAAAGCAGGCTTCATCTGATGGTATCACCGCGCCCTCATCGAACGAAACCACGCCTCCGGCTGCTAAAGCAGAGCTCGTCCTGCATGATCCGGATGTCGCCCCGCCCACCATAGGCGTTGCGCAAACCAAACCGGGTGAGCATCAGCCCAAGCCTTTCATAGCGGACCCACCTCTCTTCACTCCGGGCATCTCATCGATCAATCCTGTACCGCTGAACGATGCCTTGAACGTTCCGGCGGCGCCGAATGTTGGCATTGGCATACCCGCGCCGGCAACGAGGCCGCAGGCGCCTGAGAAAAACATCAACGCCGGCTCCCCCGCCGATCAGGTGATGCCGGCCATTATACGCCTAAGCAGTGCGGACGGTGGGCGCCGCATCAGTCTGCAGCTCACTCCCACCGACCTAGGGTTGGTCGATATTCGAATCGACCAACCAAAGAACGGCCCGGTCATTGTCACGCTCACGGTTCAACATCCGCGCACTCTCGAACTTCTGCAGCGTGATTTTGCACAGTTGTCCCAGACGCTGGATCGCGCTGGGTTAAGCGGTGAAGGCCGCCAGGTCTCACTGAGCCTCGTGGTAACCCACATTCCTGCTGCCCCGCCTGATCCAGGCTCGCCGCCAGGTCAGCAGGCTGCAACGGGGATGCAGGATCAGGGTTCTGGCTCGGGCAACAGCCCAAATGCCAACCCCAATCCCGATATGGGGCAGCGGTCACGACATCGGGGCGATCCGGATTTCACAGTCAACGGGCCGCAGGCTGACAGGGCGGTACAGCCATCAGTTTTCATCGCATATCAGGCCGATCACCGCGCCGGCCTGAACATCACGGCTTGAAGGGAACGCGCATCATGTCGACCACCAGCACAATTTCTGCCGGAAGCCATGCCGGCTTTGGCGTGAGCACCGCCACCTCGTCGCCGGTTTCCAAGGCGCCCACGCCAACCCAGGCCGCCAGCGACACCGGTTCCACAGCCCTGGGGAAGCTCACCAGCAACTATTCCACTTTCCTCAAGTTATTAATGACGCAGTTGCAGAACCAGGATCCCTCGAGTCCGATGGACACCAACCAGTTCACCACCGAACTAGTACAGTTTTCCAGTGTGGAGCAACAGATCAACACAAACAGCAGCCTCACACAGCTGATCCAGCTGACGCAGTCGGGCGCGCTGCTGCAGTCGTCGGCGCTGGTCGGACACAGCGTGGCCGTTTCCAATAGCGATATGCCGGTCCAGAACGGCACTGGGAAAATCCAGTTCACTGCACCAGCGTCCGGAAGTGTAAGTGTATCGGTCTATGATTCAACCGGCCGGCATATGGGGGACAGCTTGGTGCAACCAACCAAGGGGATCAACGAATGGTCCTGGAAAGCCTCTGATTCCAATGGAAAAACGCAGCCGGACGGTCCCTACAAAATCGTGGTTCGGGGCATCGACACGTCCGGCGCTATTTCAAACCTGCCGTTCACTGCCATCGGCCTGGCCACCGGCGTTACAAAAAACGGCACAACGCTTCAATTGCAACTTGGAAAGATGGCAACCGATTTCAGCAATGTGCAGGCCGTTCTGAACTAAGAAATACGCTTACGCCGCCGTACGGCGGAATGGCCTTAACCTTTAGGCAACATTATCCCGATACCTTGTGCTCAGGCAAAACCGCCTGACCGCAGGAACGTCAACCCCATGCAGGACGGCCACATCAATCTTGCACCGCATCGACAGGGCACTGCATGAGTGCCCTTCTGGACGGACTTCGCGGCCTTGGTGCCGGCCGGCTGGTGGCGTTAGGGGCCGTGGCATTGGCGATGATGAGCCTTCTCACTGTGCTGGCCTTTCGCGGCTCCAACGAGCAGATGGCGCTTCTGTATGGCGATCTCGATCTTCGGGAATCGAGCCAGATCGCCGATCTCCTCACACGTCAGAAACTGGGCTACCAATTAAACGGCGGTGGGAGCCAGATTCTGGTTGCCGCCGATCAGGTGCCGCAGGCACGCCTGCTGTTGGCCAAGGAAGGCCTGCCAACCGGCGGGTCAATCGGGTATGAAATCTTCGACCGCGGCGACAGCCTCACGGCAAGCCAGTTTCAGCAGAACCTGAACCAGTCGCGGGCATTGGAAGGGGAGTTGGCCCGCACCATCCGCGGCATAAAAGGCGTGAAATCCGCGCGTGTGCATCTGGTACTGCCGAAGCGAGAACCATTCGCCCGCGATCGACAGGATGCCCAGGCCTCTGTCCAACTTACGATGGTTGGTATCACAAGGTTGGACAATGAAGGCACGCGCGCCATCCTCAACCTTGTTGCAGCCGCTGTTCCGGGACTGCGACCACAGAACATCGCCGTCACTGACACACGCGGTAATCTGCTGGCCCGGGCCGGCGAGGCGGTAGGACCTTCCGCAGCCGCGCAGGGAAACGATGAAGTACGCCGCGCGGGTGAGGTGCGCATCGCCCGCGCGGTAGAGGAGATGCTGGAGCGGAGCTTGGGTCCTGGCCGCGTCCGTGCCGAAGCGGCGATCGAATTCGACTACGAGCAGGTCCGCGAAACGCAGGAACGCTACGATCCGGACCAGCAGGTTGTTCGCAGTAGCCAGACCGTCTCGAACAACAGCAAGACCACGGAGCAGGCAGCAACCGTATCGGTTCAAAACAATCTGCCCAATGCCGATGCCGGCGCCTCGCCTTCAGGAACGCAGGAGCAACGGCAGGAAGAAACCACCAATTTCGAGATTGCTAAAACAGTTCGCACCATTGTTCGCGATCAGCCAAAGCTTGCCCGATTGAGCCTGGCAGTGATGGTCGACGGTGTGACGGTTAAGGGATTGGACGGTGTGGCCCTGTGGAAGGAACGCCCCCCTGAAGAACTCGAGAGGATCGGCCGCCTGGTCCGAAGCGCCGTGGGCTTTGACGAAAAGCGCGGGGACAAAATTGAGATTGTTTCACTAAAGTTCCAGTCTGACTCGGATGTGGAAAATCCAGTGCGCGAGTTGTTGCCGTTCGGACTGGAAAAAGCTGACGTTATGCGCCTGCTACAGACCGGCATGTTCGGACTTCTTGCTATCATCGCCCTTCTGCTGGTGCTGCGCCCCATGGTGGCGCGACTGACCCTCGCGGCCACTCTGCCGGCGCTGGCCCACGGTGCGGGTCTCGGCGCTGACGTTCTTCTTGAAGGCAAACTCTCGGGCGGCGAACACAATACCAATCCGAAGCGGAATGGCGCAGCAAACATTCCTGCCCTCACCGGCCCCACGCAATCCCGCGCAGAAGGTGGTGCAGATACCAGCTTTCCACAGGATGAGAGCATGGTTAATCTCGACAACGTCGAAGGCCAGCTCAGGGCTTCCTCGATCCGAAGAATCGCGGATCTTGTGGAGAAGCATCCCGACGAAAGTCTCTCGATCGTTC
>JBBROR010000161.1:0-7424 GCA_038229175.1 Acetobacterales bacterium
CTGCTGACCAACCGCGTGCATCCGTCGCGCCATGTCGAGACCGGCATTTTCGAATTACGCCGTGCCGTAGGCGAGGCGGTTTGCGCCTAAGTCTGGTGCGTTTCTCGTTGCGTCCGCCATGGCCGCCCTGCCAACGTTGGGGAATGCCGATCTGCCGCCGACATCTCCTGGGCCTTGCTGCCGCGGTTGCGTTTCCTGGCGTTGTGGACGCGGTTGAGACGGAGCTGGATCTCAAGCTGGTGCTGGCGGTCGACGCGTCCGGCAGTGTCAGCACCGAGCGGTTCGAGCTGCAGAAGCAGGGTTACGCGCAGGCGTTCCGGGACCCGCGGGTGGTGCGCGCCATCGCCTCCCTGGCGGGCCAGTCGGTGGCGGCGACGATGATGCAATGGACCGGTCCGTCGCTGCATGTGCAGGTGGTGCCGTGGAGCCTTTTGCATGACAGTGCCAGCTCGGCGGCGTTCGCCGACCGGATTGCAGGTGCGCCGCGCCGGCTGTTCGGTGGCGGCACCTCGATCAGTGGCGCCATCGACGAGGCGCGCCGGCTGATGGCCGCGCAAGGGCAGCCGGCATTGCGCAACGTGATCGATGTGTCCGGCGACGGGGCTAACAACGCGGGGCGGCGCGTGTCGGTTGCGCGGGACGAGGCGGTGGCCGATGGCGTGGTGATCAACGGGCTGCCGATTTTGAACGTGGAGCCCGATCTGGACGAACATTACCGCAGCCAGGTGATCGGTGGGCCAGGTTGTTTCATGATCGCGATCGAAAACTATGGTCAGTTTGCGGAAGCGATCATTCATAAACTCGTGACTGAGATAGCTGATAGCGGTGATTTTTCGAGCCAGGCCCTTCGTTTGGGTTAAGGCCACAACATCCTGTTCGGTGTGTTCGCCCTCATTCAGCCACTCAGAGTTGCCGTGGGTGCAGTTGTCTCTGGTCGCGGCCGCCGGAACACGATATGGTATCTGCGCGTGCCTGCCTGCACTTGCGATGCGCCGCAGTCGTTTCACGGGGCGGCTGTGCTGTTCGGATGCCCTGGCGTGCCTGACCGACCATATGATTCACCCCACGAAGGACGAGTTTCTCTTGAGCATGACCAACCATGGCCGCAGCCGCAAAACCCGCGGTCGCGGCTTCGACGACGATTTCGGTTCAGACCGTTCGCCGTTCAATGATCGCCCGAGTTTTGGCGACCGCGCCCCCGCCGTTGAGGCGCCCCGTTTTGGCGGTCCGCCGGCAGGTTTTGGCCCCGAGATCGGCGCTTCGGTCAAGTGGTTCAACCCGGAGAAGGGCTTCGGCTTCGTTGAACTCTCCGATGGCTCCGGCGACGTGTTCCTGCACATCAATGCCCTGAGCAGCACCGGCACAACCAGCGTGTCCCCCGGTGCCACCTTGCGTGTGCGCGTGGGACAGGGCCAGAAGGGCCGCCAGGTCACTGAGGTTCTGTCGGTCGACGAGAGCACCGCTGTCGCGGGTGGCCCGGCCCGTGGTCCCGCCGCTCCGCGTCCTGGCATGGCGCCTGGCGCGGGTCCGCGTCGCGGTGCGACACCCGGCACCGGCACCGAGATGCGCGGCACCGTGAAGATGTATAACGCCGTCAAAGGTTTCGGCTTCGTGGCGGTGCCAGAGGCGGAGAAGGATGTGTTCGTTCACGCCTCCGTTCTGCAGCGCAACGGCCTGACAACGCTCTCTGAAGGGCAGACCGTTGTGGTTGAGGTCGTTCAAGGTGCCAAGGGTCCGGAAGCGGTCTCTGTCCGTCTGAACTGATCCTCAGCCGGTCCAATGAATAAGGCCGGTGATCGCTCACCGGCCTTTTTTGTGTCTGAAACCCGAGCCAGTCGCAACCGGACTCTGCGGCGAATAAAGCCCAGTGCCGTTGCGCCGAGCGCAAGAATTCCCATCGATGCAGGCTCGGGCACTGCCACCCCCGTTTGGGTTACGGTGATTGCGGCGGCGAACTGCAGTCCGCGGGCAACGTCTTCGCTGATACCGAGATCCGGCGCCGCCTATTCGTAACCCAGGGTGCGCGGGTCCACGCCGGTGATCTGGTCAAATAGCACCAGGGCGTTCAGATAGGAGCCGTATTGGCTGGGATGGTAGCCGATTGGCGTTGTGCAGCAGCCACCCTTGAGCCAGCAGATCCATGCCCTTGAGGCCGAGATCGGCGGAAAGCTTTTTCTGCGCGTGCCGCGCGGCGTGGAATTGACCGACGCAGGGCGGCTACTTCTGGCCGAGGTGGCGCACATGGTGACCAACATCAATCTGGTGGCTGCTGGCGTGGGGATTTCGCTGGTGCCGGCGGCAATGCGCGAGATCAATCTGCGCCAGGTGGTCTACGCGCCCATCCGCCAGGCGTCTGGTTTGGCGGCGCCGCTGACCCTGGTGTTTTGGGCCCGGGCGCGCTCGCCGGCGCTGGAGCGATTTCTGGCATTGACCCGCGGGCTGGCAGGTGTTGAGACGGTTGGCGAGGCGAAGGAAGATCAGGCGGAGGGGGATCGGCACGAATGACGTTGTGGGTGCGCTGCGAACATGGCGGTATGGCCGCGTTCGGGATTCTGGAGAACGAGCAGGTGGCGTTGCACGATGCCGCCCCCTGGGCCCACGGCAAGCCCACCGGCGAAATCGTGGCCCTCAGTGACACGCGCTTGCTGGCGCCCGTCATGCCGCGCAACTTCGTGGGACTTTGGAACAACTTTCATGCCGCCGCGGTCAAGCAGGGCAACGCCGTTCCGACGGAACCGCTGTATTTCCTCAAATCCACCGGCAGCCTGCTTGATCCTGAGGGGGTGATCTGCCCGCCGCCCTCCTACACCGGGCGCACGCTTTGTGAGGGCGAACTTGGCATCGTGATTGGCGCGACCTGCCACGACGTCGACCTCGCCACGGCGGAGGGCGCCATTTTCGGCTATACCTGCGTCAACGACGTGACGGCGCTCGGCCTGTTCGGTGATCCCGTGTTTCCGCAATGGGCGCGCGCCAAAGGGTGCGACACCTTCGGGCCGGTGGGGCCTGCCATTGCCACCGGGCTGGATGTCTCTGACCTCGTGATCCGCACGCGACTGGCGGGGCGGGAGCGGCAGAACTATCCGGCGTCCGACATGATCCTGAAGCCTTCCGGTATCGTGAGCCTGATTTCGCGGGAAATGACGTTGCATCCTGGCGACCTCATCGCCTGCGGCACGTCGCTCGGTGCGTTGCCGATGCGGGCGGGGCAGGTGGTGGAGGTTGAGATCGCGGGCATCGGCGTGCTGCGCAACACGATGAAGGCGGCATGATGCGGATCGCCGTGATTGGCGCTGGTCTGGTGGGGCTGGCCAGCGCGCATGCTCTGTCCGATGACGGGCATGACGTGACGCTGATCGATCGCGAAGGGCCGGCGGCCGGCGCGTCGCGGGGGAATGCCGGCTGGCTCGCGCATACCGATATCGACCCGATCGCCTCGCCCAACATGCTGCGCCAGGTGCCGGGATTTCTGATGGATCCGCTGGGGCCGCTGGCGATCAGGGCACGCTATCTTTTGCCGGTGCTGCCGTGGTTGACGCGGCTTATTCTTGCGTCGCGTCCCGCCCAGTTCGCGCGCAGCGTGGAGGCGATCGTGGCGATCAACGGCTTGGCGATGCCCGCCTGGGACAATCTGTCGGCTCGACTTGGCATGGCGGCAATGATCCATCGGCGGGGTGCGCTGTTCGTGTTCGATACCGCCGGCCGCTATGAGGCCGGCAAGGTGAAGGCGGCGCGCCAGCGTGGGTTCGGCATCGAAGTGGACGCGCTCGACGTGCACGAGCTGCGCCAGATGGAGCCGGGGCTGTCGGACGCACTGGTGGGCGCCACCTATTATCCCAGCGCCGCCCATGTCACCGATCCGCGTCTGATGACCGAGGCGTTGTTCGCCGCCGCCGGGTTGCGCGGTATTCGGTTCGAGCGGGCGACCGTGAGCGCAATCACAGCGCAGGGCGGCCTGCGCGTGGTCTGCGAAGGTCGTGATCCCATTTTGGCCGACCGCGTTGTTGTGGCGGCCGGCGCATGGTCTCGGCCGCTGGCTCAAGGACTTGGCGACCGCATTCCGCTGGACACCGAGCGTGGCTACAATGTCAGCTTCCCCGGTGCGACCAGCCAGATCGCGCGCCCCGTGGCGTTCGACGGCCATGGCTTCGTGGCCACGCCGCTCGACACCGGGCTGCGCATCGGCGGTGCCGTGGAACTCGGTGGGCTGAAGCTTGCGCCCAACCACGAGCGGACGCGGGCGTTGCACACCAAGGCGAAGCGCTTCCTGCGCGATGTTCCCGCGTTCGAGACTGGTACTGTCTGGATGGGGTTTCGGCCCTGCATTCCCGACAGCCTGCCGGTGATCGGCCATGCAAAGGAGACGCGCGATGTCGTTTATGCCTTCGGGCACGGCCATTACGGCCTGACGCAATCGGCCGCCACTGGCGGTATTGTGGCCGACCTGATCGCCGGCCGGCGGCCTCCGATCGATCTCGCTCCGTTCAGCCCAGGGAGGTTCTGATGGCCGTGAATACGTTCTTCTGTGTCGATGGGCATACCTGCGGCAATCCGGTGCGGCTGGTGTCGGGCGGTGGCCCTGTTCTTCACGGTGCCGACATGGTGGAGAAGCGCGCGCATTTTATCGCCGAGTTCGACTGGATCAGGCGGGCCCTGTGCTTCGAGCCGCGCGGCCACGACATGATGTCCGGCGTGATTCTGTATCCCCCCACGCGTCTGGATTGTGACGTGGCGTTTCTGTTCATCGAAACGTCCGGCTGCCTGCCGATGTGCGGCCACGGCACGATCGGCGCTGTCACGATGGCGGTGGAGCGAGGGCTTGTGTCGCCCCGCGAGCCCGGCGTTCTGCGCATCGATACGCCGGCGGGCGTGGTGTTGGCGCGCTATGAGCAGAACGGGCCTTATGTCGATTCTGTTCGTATCACCAACGTTCCATCGTTCCTGTATGACGAGGGGCTGCGGGTGACGGTGCCGGGGTTGGGCGAGCTGGTGGTGGACATCGCCTATGGCGGCAATTTCTACGCGATCGTAGAGCCGCAGGAGAACTATCCCGGGCTGGATGCGGTGACACCGGCTGATATCATCGCGTGGAGCCCGAAGCTGCGGGCGGCGCTGGCGGCGGGCAACCGGGCTTTCGTGCATCCCGGCAATCCTGCCATCAACGGGTTGCGCCACATATTGTGGACCGGCGAGCCGCACCATCCCGAGGCGCATGCCCGCAATGCGGTATTCTACGGCGACAAGGCCATCGACCGCTCCCCCTGCGGCACTGGCACCTCGGCGCGCATGGCGCAGTGGGCGGCACGGGGACGGCTTCGGGTGGGCGATGATTTCGTCCATGAGAGCATCATCGGCACGCTGTTCCGTGGCCGCGTGGAACAGGCGGTGATGATCGGCGACACCGAGGCGATCGTGCCGTCGATCGAGGGTTGGGCCCGCATGACCGGTTACAACACGATCTTCGTGGATGACCGGGATCCGTTGGTGCACGGGTTCAGCGTCGTTTGACGGGTATTACCGAGGCAGGTTCAGCAAGGGAAAGGCGCTGTGCACGCCGGGGGGAACCACCGCCTCCACGGCGCGCAGGTAGCTGGCGTCCAGCCCTGCGAAGCTGGACAGGCCGAGCAGGCCGAGGCATTCGATGACTTCGATCTCCAGCAGTTCGATCACGCGGGCGATGCCTTCCGCGCCGGCGGCGGCATAGCCGTAGCAATAAAGGCGGCCGATCCCCACCAGGTCAGCGCCTGAGGCGATGGCTTTCACCACATCGGTGCCACGGCTGATGCCGCCGTCGACGATCACCTGGGCGCGGCCGGCCACCGCCGCCTTGATCTCCGGCAGGACGCCGATGCTGCCCTCGCCGTGGTCGAGCTGGCGGCCTCCGTGGTTTGAGACGTACACGCCCCAAACGCCAAGCGTGCAGGCCCGCACGGCATCATCGGCGGTGGCGATGCCTTTGAGGATCAGTTTCAGGTCCGGGTGGCGGTCGCGCAAGCGGGTCATGCCGGCCCAGTCGAACTGGGCCTGGAACTGCGGCTTGGCGGCGGTGGCGCGCCAGGGTTTGGCGTACCGGTTGGCGATGTCGCGCTCGCGCCTGCTGTAGATGGCGCTGTCGACGGTGATGCAGAATGCGTCGTAGCCGGAGGCCATCGCGCGGTGGACGTGATCGTCGATCCAGGCATCGTCGCCACGGACGTAGAGCTGGAAGATTTTGGGGCCGCCGGACGCCTGGGCCACGTCTTCGATGGTGCGTTCGGTGACCGAGCTGAGCATAAAGGGTACGCCAGCGAGCGCTGCGCCGCGTGCGACGGTGGCGCCGCCGCCGATGCCCAGCGAATCGAGCCCGCCCACCGGGGCCAATGCCACCGGGAGCCGTATTTTGTGGCCGAGGAAGGTCGCCGATGGATCGACATGCGAGACATCCACCAGCACGCGCGGGCGAAAGCCGATGCGGTCCAGCGCCAGCCGGTTACGCAGCATCGTGGTTTCGGTGGCGGTGGCGCCGACCAGATAGTCCCAAAGGTTCTGGTTGAGGTTCAGGCGGGCGGCATGAATGATTTCATGCAGCGTCTGGAAGCGGTCTTGCAGCTGCATCTTGGTGTTTCCCATCTTTTGGCAGGAACGTGTCAGATAAGGTTTCAATGGCCAAGGCAGAGCGGCGACGCTGCAGATTTCCAACATGATCGGCGAGGGATACCCTCAACAGGTTGTTGGTGACCGCGGATCGTCCCGGCCGGACAAAGGCGATTGATCGACTTCCAGAAGTGTGAGAATGAACGTTCATTCTCAATGAAGGTCCAGCAATGCCGGATGTCGCGCGGTTGCCTGAGATCAGAAGCCGCCAGGCCAAAATCGCCGAAGCCGCGGTGGCCTGCTTCGGCCGCTCTGGCTTTCATGGTGCCAGCATGCAGGATATCTGCGCCGAGGCCAGCATGAGCGCCGGCGCACTTTATCGCTACTTCCCCAGCAAGGCGGCCATCATCGTCGCCATCGTGGAAGCCGAGCGCGAGCAGTATGCCCAGATGTTCGCGCCGCTCGAGCATGCGCCCGATCCGTTGGCGGCCTTGCAGGATCTCGGCGAGGCGTTCCTCACCCAGCAGCTGACGTGCAATTGCGGCATGCTCACCTTCGACGTCATTGCTGAGGCCGGCCGCAATCCCGAGGTGCAGCAGGCGGTGGATAAGACGGCAAGCTTTGTGCGGGAGACGCTGTTTCGGACCATGGAGCGTGGGCAGCGTCTTGGCGTGGTCGATCCGGATCTCGACATTCGCGCGGCGTCCCACTTGATCGTGGCGCTGGGCGATGGGCTTTGTGTCCAGGGCGCCGGTTCGCACGGCATCGCGCCCGAGCGGCTAGCAGCCGCGCTCAAGCTGCTTCTGGAACGGTTCTGCCGCCCTGCGAGCCAGGAGGCCCATTTATGAGAC
>JBBROR010000162.1:0-7246 GCA_038229175.1 Acetobacterales bacterium
CCTGTCCAGCCGCGGGTCCGGAACCCCCACGCGGCCCACATTGGGCTCGATGGTGCAAAACGGATAATTCGCCGCCTGCGCCGCGGCTGTCGCCGTCAACGCGTTGAAAAGAGTGGACTTTCCGACATTCGGAAGCCCCACGATGCCGCAATTGAAACCCATGGTTCTATCCGTTGTCCTGCGTGAGATACGCCACGCGTGTCATGAAGTCCTCGGGCTTGCCGGAGGCGAGCATCGGTGCCGCGTCTGATACGGCATCGAGCAGGTTCGTCAACATCGGCTTCTCTACCGCAGCGAAATCGCCCAGTACATGGCCCGTCACGCGCTCCTTCGACCCAGGATGCCCAATCCCCAACCGAACCCGCCAGTAATCCTGGCTGCCCAGCATTTTATCCATCGAACGCAGCCCGTTATGCCCCGCCGCCCCACCGGCCCGTTTTACCCGAACTTTGCCGGCCACAAGATCGAGCTCGTCGTGAAACGCGGTGATAGCGGAGGTCGCAAGCTTGAAGAAACTCGCGGCCGCCTGCACGCTCTCGCCGGACAAATTCATATAAGTCAGCGGCTTGAGTGCAAAAATCTTCACCCCGCCCACGCTGCCCTCGGCCACCAAACCCCTGAACCGCTGCCGCCACGGGCTGAACCCGTGGCGGTGTGCAATTGTATCCACAGCCATGAAGCCGATATTGTGCCGCTGCTTCGCCATCCCGGGCTCAGGGTTGCCCAGGCCGACCCACAGCAGCACCGACCGATCTCTACTTCTTGGCGGCCGGCTTGGCCGGAGCAGCTTTGCCCTTCGCGGGCGCCTTGCCAGCCGCAGCGGCCGGAGCCTCGGCAGCAGCCGCTTCCATGCCCTTGGTCGAAGCAACCGAGGCGATCACGAAATCGCGGTCGGTGATCACGGCGGCAGAACCCTCGGTGCCCTTGAGGTCAGACCAACGCACGTTGTCGTTGATATCCAGGCCGGTCAGGTCAGCCACGAAATGCTCGGGCACATTGTCGGGATCGACCAGCACTTCCACGGCATGGCGCACCACGTTCATCACGCCGCCACGCTTCAGGCCGGGGCTGGCAAGCTCGTTCTGGAACTGCACCACAACCGCTACGCGGATCTTCTCGCCGGCTGCCAGGCGCTGGAAGTCGACATGAATCGGCTTGTCGCTCACCGGGTGGAACTGCACTTCGCGCATCAGCACCCGGGAGGCCTCGCCGCCCACCTTCACTTCATACAGGCGCGAACGCCAGCCGCCACGCACCAGCTCGCGCATGATGGCGCGCGGGTCGATCTGCACCAGCGACGGCGTCTGCTTCGCCCCATAGATCACACCAGGAACGAATCCCTGCCGCCGAGTAGCGCGTGCTGCCCCCTTACCTGCATCCGCGCGCGCCTCGGCCTCGATCGTCACAAAATTGGCCATTGGTCACACTCCATTTATAAGCAACCGGCCTCCAGGGGTGCCGGCGCAGCCGCGCGGTCTAGCCGATCGCCAGGGCGGACGCAACCGGACCCATGATTTCGCCATTTGACAATCGGCGGGTTATCCTTGGCCGCCACTAGGTCTTGAGGAACCCTCCTATCGTGTCCGACCAGACCCTCGCACCTGAAACCGTGTCCATGCGGCCGATCCTGTATATCGAGTGCACCCATACCCACCACAGCGACGTCCAGTCCGGCATTCAGCGGGTGGTCCGCAACATCATGCGCAACGCGTCCGGCGTAGCGGATCGGCACGGCTACGATCTGGTGCCGGTGGTCTACGAGGGCGACCAGTTCCGCGAGACGGGGCTGGAACAGGTCCTGCACGACAAGCTGACCAACGCCGTGGCCCCCGCGCAAACCCGCCGGCAGACCCGCCTCGATAGGCTGCGCAGCGCCCGCGATCCGCGTGAGCTGGCGGCGTTCATCGCCCGCCCGCTGTATCGGCGGGCCCGCGAGGCAGTGGCGGCGCTGCTGCCCTTTGCCCCGGTGCGCCGCTTCCTGTTCGCCCATCCCATGCATTTCGGCCTGAGCTGGTGCCTCGCACTCCCACTCCGCCTGATCCGCCGCACTGGCGCCGCGCCGGTCTTCGTGCTGGCCGATCCCGCGGCACTGAAAGACGGCTTCGGCCCCAGCCTCGATTGCACCCCAGATCAAACCGGCAACATCCTGCTGCTGCTCGACAGTTCCTGGCACCTCCAGATCTGGGACGCCGTCGAACGCTTCATCGCCGCCGGCGGCACCACCCAGACGGTGATCTACGATCTCATCCCCATCACCCACCCCGATACCGTGATGCGCAGCCTGCGCGACGTCTACACCGCCTGGATGGCGCGGCACGTGAAGGTCAGCCGCCGCTTCATGGCCATCTCGCGCAGCACCGCCGCCGAACTGGACGAATACCTGGCCGGCATCGCCGCCACCGAGCAGCACCCGCTGCCCTGGAGCATCACACCGTTCTACCTCGGCTCCGAGCTCGACCTGGTCGACTCCACGCGCCAGATGCGGCCCCAGGTCGCGGCCATGTTCGAAGGCCACCGCCACGTCTTCATCATGGTCGGCTCCATCGAGCCCCGGAAGAACCACCGCTTCGTGCTGGACGCCTTCGATCGCGTCTGGGCCAAGGGCGGCACCGCGCGCCTCGTCATCATCGGCCGCCACGGCTGGAAGACCGAGGGTCTGGTCGCCCGCATCCAAGCCCACCCCCAGTTCGGCAGCCGTCTTTTCATCGCCCGCGACATGGACGATTTCGAGCTGGAATACGCCTACGCCCACACATCCGCCCTGCTCATCGCGTCAGAGGCCGAGGGCTTCGGCCTGCCGGTCGTCGAAGCGTTTCAACGCGGCGTGCCGGTGCTGTGCAGCGACATCCCGGTCTTTCGCGAAATCGCCGACGGCCGCGCCACCTTCTTCAGCCTGGCCGGCTCACAGCTTCTGGCCGACGCGATCACCGTGTTCTGTGCCGAGCGCGATCCGTCCACCCGGCTGGAACGCCAACCCCAGCCCTGGCTCACCTGGCGCGAAAGCACCGAACAGCTGCTCGATGCTGTCCTCAGCCCGATACCGCCGCCGGTGACGGTCAGGCTGGCGGACCGATCCCTGTCCCGCTCGTCACTCGCATAATTCCCGGCCGAATAACGCGCAGGCAACGCCGCGCCACGCCGCGCATGTCTTGATGCCCTGAAATTCTTCCAGAAGCCGGGGCGACATGAATTCCATCGCAACCAAAACGTCCAGCGCAGCCCGGCCTGTCCCGCCCCAGCCATCCGGCGGCGCACTGGCATCGTTCGTCCGTCGCCTGTTTCATCGCCCGGCACCAACAACCAGTGACGTGCCGCATATCGTCATCGCCGGCCACGTCAACGGCAGCTACAGCCTGGCCGCCGTCAACCGTGGCCTCGCCCGCAGCATCGAGCGGCTGCACCCCGGCACGGTGCACGTAGTACCGGTCGAAGGCACCATCACCACCGACCTGTCGGGAGTGCCGGAAGGCGAGGCGATCGGCCATCTCGTGCAGCGGCGCAAAGTTCCCGGCGCCCGCCACGTGGTCATCAGCCAGCACTACCCCGTCCATGTGCCGGACAACACCGAAGACGCAGCACTGGCGCTGTTCTACTGGGAAGAAACGCTGGTGCCGATCGAGACGGTAAGGTGCCTCAACCGCTCCTTCCGGGGCGTGCTGGCGCCGTCCGCCTTCGTGGCCAAGGCGCTGGTTGATTCCGGCGTGACGGTGCCGGTCTGGCGTGTGGGCCAGGCCCCCCAGCTCGACGATTTCCGCCGCATCGGCGCAGCACGCCGGGAACGACGCCGCGAGGTGCTGTCTTTCCTGCACGTGTCCTCCTGCATGGCGCGCAAGGGCGTGGACGTGCTGCTGGCCGCCTACATCCGTGCCTTCCGCCGTGGCGACAATGTGCAACTGGTGCTGAAAGGCTTCCCCAACCCGCACAACGACATCGGCGCCCGCGTCGCCCGCATCCGCGCCACCGATCCGGACGCACCCGAGATCGTGGTGGTCAACCAGGATCTCTCCCGCCAGGACCTGCTGTCGCTCTACGAAGACGCCGACGTGATGGTGCTGCCCACAAGGGGGGAGGGGTTCAACCTGCCGGCGGCGGAGGCCATGGCGGCCGGCCTGTCCCTCATCGTGACAGGCTTCGGCGGCCATATGGATTTTTGCTCCACCAAGACCGCCAGGCTGCTCGATTTCCGCCTGGCACCGTCACAAAGCCACGTCACCGGCGGCCACGCGCTCTGGGCCGAGCCCTCCCAGGACGATTTGGTCGCAGCCCTGCGTGAGGCACGTGCCATGCCGCCCGCGTCCCGCGCCCGCCTGCGCCACGCCGCCGAAGCGGTGGACGCCGCCACCAGCGAGCCAGCCCTGGTCAGGCGCCTCATGCACGCGGCAACAACAAGCCTGCAGAAGCCGGCAGACCGTCCGCCCGCCATCCTCATCGACCATCACCCCGTGCTGCGGCCGTGGTCGGCGGTGGAAAGCCTGACCCTGCTGCATCTCGAAAACGGCCGGCCTGTCGCGATCAGGCTGGGAAGCACCGATGCTATCGACGCTGCGTCACCTGCGGTGCTGGCCCAGGCCACCCGCGTGATCGTGCCGGACCTCGCCTGCCTGGAGCACCTGATGCGGGCAGGGCTTTGGCGCAATCTGGTGATGATTCCGGATGCAGCGGCCGAACAGCTGCAAGGCATGCTCCTGGGGCTTGCGCAGTCTTACGAGCCAGCCTTCAAGGGCGCGTCCGCATCCGGGTGAAACAACTGCTCGCCGCCCAGCACCATCGCCCCGATCTCGCGCTGCCCCTCAGGTCCCGCCAGCCATTCCGCCAGCACCCTTGCCGCCGCCAGCTTCGCGCCGGGATGCCGGGCCGGATTCAACTGAATCACGTCATAGCGATTGATGAAGCCGGCATCGCCCTCCACCAGCGCCACCAGCCCGCGCTTGTTGCCGAACGCAATCCAGGTGCCGCGATCGGTGAACGTGATGGCGTCCATCGCTGCCGCCGCGTTCAGCGCCGCCCCCATCCCGCCGCCGATGTCGCGATACCAGGGCTGGCCCACCGGATCGATGCCGGCCTTCGTCCACAGCCGCTTCTCCGCCGCATCGGTGCCGCTTTTGTCGCCTCGGCTGACGAACACCATTTTCTGCGAAGCGATCACGCGCAACGCCGCCTGCGCATCATGCGTGCCGGCGAGTGCCGATGTCGGGCCGACGAACAGAAAATCGTTCCACGCGATCTCGCGCGGCTTCAGCCCATGGCCCGCGGCCACGAAGGCGGCCTCGGCATCGGGGTCATGCACCAGCACCAGGTCGGCATCGCCACGCGCCGCCGTCGCCAGCGCCTGCCCTGTTCCCTGCGCGATCACTTTCACCCCGATGCCGGTCTGGCGGGTGAACACCGGCAGGATCTTGCCCAACAGCCCGGAATTCTCAACCGACGTGGTGGACGCAAGCGTGATCGTCTCGGCCATCGCGGGCAACGCGAACGCCAGCAGAACAACCACCAGTAAAGCCACCAGAATGCGGATCATCGACGCTCTCCCCCAAGCAATATGACGCCGGCGCTGACACTGAGGCTGATGCCGATGAGAATGAAGCCAAGCGCCATCGCCACGCCCAGATTGCCCATGCTGGTCTGCAACGTGATGGACGTGGTCATGCTGCGCGTGTGGCCCGCGATGTTGCCCCCCACGATCAACACGGCGCCCACTTCTGAGATGGTGCGCCCGAACCCGGCCAGAACCGCGGTGGCGATGCTGCGGCGGCTCAAGGCCAGAAGCGTGGGCAGCGCGCGCAGCCGGGTGGCGCCGAACACCAGCAGCGGCCCCTGAAACTCCCCCCAGTTGCGCTCCAGCACGCGCTGGGTCAGCGCCGTGATGATCGGTATGGCCAGGATGGCCTGGGCCAGCACCATGGCGGCGGGGGTGAACAGCAGGCCGAGCACGCCCAACGGCCCGCTGCGCGACAGCAGCAGATACAATGCCAGCCCCACCACGACGGGCGGCAGCCCCAGCAGCGCGTTGACGGCCACGATCGCCACCCCCCGGCCGCGAAATTCCAGCAGGGTCAGGCAGGCGGCCAGCGGAATGCCCACCAAGGTCGCCAGCACCGTCGCCGACAGGCTCACCGCCAGCGACAACGCGATGATCGGCAGCAGCTCGGCCATCGTGTCGATCAATGGGCCCATTCGATCAATGCGTCAGCTCCTGGGTGCGCACCAGCCGTGCATAGAGGCCGCCCTGATCCAGCAGCCCGGCATGGGTGCCCTGTTCCACCGCACGGCCATCGGCCATCACCACCACCAGATCGGCGTCGCGCACGGTGGACAGGCGATGCGCCACGATGATGGTCGTGCGGCCCTGGCGAAGTCGAAAAAGCGCATCCTGCACCAGCGCCTCGCTCTCGGCATCAAGGGCCGAGGTCGCCTCGTCCAACAGAAGAATACGCGGATTGCGCAACAGCGCCCGGGCCAGCGAGATACGTTGGCGCTGGCCGCCGGACAGCCGCCCGCCATTGGTGCCAACCGGCGTGGCATAGCCCTGCGGCAACGCCTCGATGAAATCCGCCGCCGCCGCGGCCTGGGCGGCCTCTGCCACCTCGGCGTCGGTGGCATCCGGTTTGCCCATGCGGATGTTGGCCGCCACGCTGTCATCGAACAGCAGCGTGTCCTGGCCCACATAGGCGATGGAATGCCGCAGGCTGTGCAAGGTCACGCCCCGTATATCGGCGCCATCCAGCGTGATCCGGCCAAAGCCTGCATCGTGCAGCCGCGGGATCAACGACAATGCGGTGGACTTTCCGGCGCCGGACGGCCCCACCAACGCCACGGTCAGCCCGGGCTCGGCAATAAAGCTCAGTCCCGAAAGCCCGGTGCGGCCATCCGGATAGAGAAAGCCAACGTCGTCGAACACCAGCCGCCCCTCGCCCTGTGGCAAGGCCTCAGCCCCGGGCGTGTCGGCAATCCCGGCCGGCTCGTCGATCACGGTGAAAACGCGCGACAGCCCGGCAAGCCCCTCCTGGACCGCGGAATTAAGGTTGCCCAGCGCCCGCAAAGGCTGCGAGGTCAGGCTCAACGCCGTCACGAAGCCCATGAAATCGCCCAGCGTGCCCGTGCCCTGTGACGCCCGCCACCCCGCAAACCCCAGTACTGCGCCGAACGCACCACCGGCGATCGTCTCCAGCAACGGATCAATGCGGCTGCGGCTTCGAATGATGGTCATCATGGCGCGATACATTCGCAGGAATGCAGCGTCAGCGCG
>JBBROR010000163.1:0-7206 GCA_038229175.1 Acetobacterales bacterium
CGGCCTTGGCGGCATTGCTTTCGGGCGCCTGGGTGCCGCCAGAAGGTGCCCAAGTGGGTGTGCTGGTCTGCGGGTCGAACACCGATCCCAAAGCGTTTGGGTAAAGCGCCTATCCCTTCGGCAACCGCACCACGAAGCGCGCGCCAACCACAGCCCCCGCGGCATCCTTGCGGTTCTCGGCGGTGATCTGCCCTCGCAAGGCCTCCACAATCTGCCGGCTGATCGACAGGCCCAGCCCGGAATGCTGCCCGAACCGCTCGCCTTGCGGACGTTCGGAATAGAACCGCGCAAAGATGCTTTCGAGCTTGGCGTCTGGAATGCCTGGCCCGCCATCTTCGATGGCGATTTCCACGATCGCGCCATCTTCGTGCGCCTGTAGCCCGATCTCACCATTGGGGGGGGAGAAGCTCTGCGCGTTGCCGATCAGGTTTCGCAAGACTTGCACAAGCCGCCTTTCCACGCCCAGCACCACCAGCCGTCCCTCGCCGAGCGTCAGCTTGATATGCGCGTCGCCATCCTCACGCGTGGTCTCGTTGATCTCTGCCAGCAGGCTGAGGATCGGTGCCACGTCCACCGGCTCGATCGCCGCGCGCGACAGTTCGGCATCGATGCGCGATGCGTCGGAAATCTCGCTGATCAGCCGGTCGAGCCGGCCGACATCCTCGGCGATGATCGACGTCAGCCGTCGCTGCTTGGCGGGATCGTCGATCCGGCGCAGCGTTTCGATGGCGCTGCGGATGGACGACAGCGGGTTTTTGATCTCATGCGCAACATCGGCGGCGAACTGCTCGATGGCGTCCATGCGCGACCATAGGGCCGAAGCCGATTCCGACAGAGCGCGCGCCAGCTCGCCCACCTCGTCACCGCGGCCGAGCAGTGCCACGGGCACCGCACCCGCCCGCCCGCTGCCCTCCCGCATCCGCGCTGCAGCACCCGCCAGCCGCAGGATCGGGCGGGCGATCGTAAGCGACAGATACCAGGACAGCATCACCGTCAGGCCAAGCGCCAACGTGAACAGGGCCAGAATGGACAGCCGCACCGCCAGCACGCTGTCATCCACCTCGCGCGCCTCGCGCGTCAGCAGGACCACGCCCAGGTTGCGGCGATTGCGCGATATTGGCTCGGCCACGCTGACCAACAGCCGGTTGTCGTCGGTCCTACGGATATAAGGTGGGATCAGCCGCCCCGCGTTGGCCGCGTTTTGCCGCAATTCTTCCCGCACATCGGGCGCCCAGTCCGCCCCCACGGCGGGCTTTCCGAGATCGAGCAGCGAGCTCTCGGTGGAGTGCGGAAGAAAGCCCAGCACGTCGTCGTAGACCCGGCCCACCAGGCCCACGAGGAGACCGCGATTGACCGCAGGTGGAAGCGGCTCCGTTACCACGGCGCCCGCGGCACCCTCACGCACCCGGCTGTCGGCGAGCACCTCGCCATCGGGAGAATACAATTTGGCCTGCGCGTTGGGCGTGGGCTCCGTCAGCCGCCGCAGCAAGGGGCGCGCCAGTTCGGATACCAGACGGGGGTTATCCGGCGTTTCCTCGCGCACGGCCGCTTCGCTCAACGCGCCGGCGTAGATGCGGGCCTGTTCGCGCAAGGTTGTGACCTCGGCGGCGAGCAGGCCATTCTGGTATTGGTCGAGATACAGCAACGCGGCCAGCAGCAGCGCCAACGGCAGAAGGTTCACCAGCAGGATGCGCTGCAGCAGCGGCGACAGCAGGCGCACGCGCGGTTCTGCGATTTCGTCCGCTCGGGTCACTGCGTGGATGAGGCCGCTGTCTGGCATTGGGTGGCCTCTATGCCTCCTTGTAGCGGTAGCCGATGCCGTAGAGCGTCTCGATATGGTTGAAGTCGTCATCCGCCGCACGGAACTTCTTCCGGACGCGCTTGATGTGGCTGTCGATCGTGCGGTCATCGACATAGATGTTGTCGCCATAGGCCGTGTCGATCAGCTGGTCGCGGGACTTCACCATGCCCGGCCGCGCCGCCAGCGCCTTGACCAGCAGGAATTCCGTCACGGTCAGCGCGATGTCGCTGCCCTTCCAGTGGCATTGGTGCTTGGTTTCGTCCAGCACCAGCTCGCCCCTGGTCATCACGCCGCCGGGGGCGGCGCCCGAGCCTTCGGCGCGGCTGGTTTCGTTGCGGCGCAGCAGGGCGCGGATGCGCTCGATCAGCAGGCGCTGGCTGAAGGGCTTGGTGATGTAGTCGTCGGCGCCGAGGCGCAGGCCCATCAGCTCGTCCACCTCTTCGTCTTTGGACGTGAGAAATATCACCGGAAGCTGGGTGCGGGCGCGCAGGCGCTGCAGCAACTCCATGCCGTCCATCCGTGGCATCTTGATGTCGAGCACGGCAAGATCGACCGGTTTGGCGATGATGCCCTGCAAGGCGCTCTCGCCGTCCGTATATGTGCGAACGGTAAAGCCTTCTTGCTCCAATGTCATGGACACCGAGGTGAGGATGTTGCGGTCGTCGTCGACCAGCGCGATGGTTTGCTTCATGGGAGGCGCCCTCCGTTAAGATGGACGGATTGTGGCAGACGATTGTGGCGCAATGAGGAACAAGGGTGAACAGAATATGGCCGAGCCCACGAATCTTTCGAATGCCGCGCCTCCCCACGCGCCCGGCCCGAAACCATCCTGGCAGGCCCGCACCCTTTTGCGTGCGGCACGGGTTGGAACGCTGGCCACATCTGCCGATGGCCAACCCTTCGCCTCGCTGATCACGCCAGCCTGTGCACCTGATCTGTCAATCCTGATGCTGCTCTCGACGTTGTCGGAACACACGCGTCATCTGCAGGCCGATCCGCGTTGTGCCGTGATGGTGACCGGCATGGCCGAAACCGCTAACCCGCAGACGGCGCCCCGCGTCACCATCACCGGGCTGGCCGAGGCGGAACCTGATCCCACGCTGAAATCCGCCTGGCTGGCGGTGCATCCCTACGCCCAGCTCTACGCGGATTTCGGTGATTTCTCGCTATACCGCATCCGTCCGATGGCGGGCCAGCTGGTGGGCGGCTTCGCCCGCGCGTTCCGCCTGCGCCAGGCCGACCTCACGCCCGATGCCGAAGCCGTGGCGCAGCTTCTCGCGGCGCAGGCCGACATCTGCGCGCACTGCAACACCGACCATTCCGATGCGTTGGCTCTGCTCGCGGGAGCGCCGGGGCCATGGCGAATGGTCGCCGCCGATGTCGATGGCTGCGACCTCGCACTGGACGAGAGCACCAGACGCGTCGCCTGGACCCGGTCGGTTGCGGACGCCGACGATGTGCGCGCTGAGTTGGTAACACTCCTGCGTGATGCGCGCGCAGGTTGAAAACGCGCAGCCAGAATCGCGGCAATATCGAGGCATGTCGCTGATTTCGCATATGATTGCGATATCATAAATCAAGCGGCTGGACCGTTCTTGGCTTCGCTCTTATGCAAGGACCAATCATGGATCAACCGTGAATGTCATGAACGATCCGAGGAGCTTCCAATGAACGCTGAACCGAAGGCTGCCATCCGGTCGCCGTTGTCCGGCACCGGCGTGCATGCCACAGGCGCCGTTCACGCCAATCTCACCGCGTCCTCGCTGGTGCCGCATGCGTTGCGCCGCAACGAAGGCAGCCTCTCGGAAGACGGCGCATTCATCGCCATCACCGGCGTCCATACCGGCCGTTCGGTGAAGGACAAGTTCGTGGTGGACGAGCCAGATACCAGCTCGGACGTGGACTGGGGCAAGGTCAACCAGCGAATGTCGATGGAAAAGTTCACCATCTTTAAAAGCCGTGTGCAGGCCTATTTGCAGGGGCAGGAGCTGTTTACCCAGGATCTGTATGCCGGCGCCGATCCGGCCTTTCGCGTGCGCGTGCGCCTGGTTACATCGGCGGCCTGGCACGCGCTGTTTGCCCGCAACATGTTCATTCGCCCCACCGAGGCGGAGCTGGTCGATTTCGAGCCCGACTATGTTATTCTGCACGCCCCGCTGTTCGAGGCCGACCCCGACGTTGACGGCGTGCGCACCACCACAGCGGTGGCGTTGAGTTTCGCGCAGAAGCTGATCGTGGTGGCTGGCACCGAATACGCCGGCGAGATCAAGAAATCGATATTTACCGTCATGAACTGGATCCTTCCCGCCAAGGGCGTGGTGCCGATGCATTGCTCGGCCAATGTCGGCGCCGAGGGCGACGTGGCGCTGTTCTTTGGCCTGTCCGGCACCGGCAAGACGACGCTTTCATCCGATCCGAAGCGGCCCCTGATCGGTGACGACGAGCACGGCTGGGCCCACGACGGCGTGTTCAACTTCGAAGGTGGCTGCTACGCCAAGGTGATCGACCTATCGCAGGCCGCGGAGCCCGAGATCTGGGCGGCCACGCATCGCTTCGGCAGCGTGCTGGAGAACGTGGTCGCCGATCATCGCGGTCGGTTGGACCTGTCGGACCAGCGCTACACCGAGAACACCCGCTCCTGCTATCCGGTGGAGTTCATCCCCAACTTCGTGCCGTCCGGCCGTGGCGGCATTCCGCGCAACGTCATGATGCTGGCGTGCGACGCGTTCGGCGTGCTGCCGCCGATCGCGAAGCTGTCTGCGGCGCAAGCGATGTATCACTTCCTGTCCGGCTATACAGCACTGGTGGCCGGCACCGAAAAGGGCCTGGGCGCCGAGCCGCAGCCCTCGTTCAGCGCCTGCTTCGGTGCACCGTTTTTGCCGCGCCGCGCCGATCTTTATGGGCGCATGCTGTCGGACATCATTGCAAAGAATGGCGCCGATTGCTGGCTGGTGAACACCGGTTGGTCTGGGGGCGCCTATGGCACCGGAAGCCGCATGTCGATCCGCCACACCCGCGCGTTGCTGAACGCGGCGCTGGACGGCTCCCTGGCCAAGGTGGAGTTCCGCCAGGACCGCTTTTTTGGCCTGCAGATTCCGGCTGCGGTGCCGGGTATTCCCTCGCAAGTGCTCGACCCGCGCGAAGCCTGGGCCGACAAGGCCGCCTATGACGCGCAGGCCAAGACGTTGGTGAGCATGTTTGAAAAGAACTTCAAGCAGTTTGAGGCCGATGTCGGCGCCGATGTACTTGCTATCGCTTTGAAGGCGTAGGCCAAGCGTAACCTGTTCTCGAAGGAACCTTCGCCCGGCTAACCCGTAAGACTTCTGCATGTTGGGAGGTTCTGCGTGCATATTTTTAGCACCATCATGGACAAGATCTTCTATCATCCGGCTGCAGCGCAGGCGGCGGGGACTGGCGGCGGCAACGGCACGACCGGCCAGCCTCCGTCCGATCTGTCATCGTCCAGTGCCGCTTCTCCCCTGATCGCCACAGCCGAGAAGATGGCATCGGACATAATGTCGTCCCCCGCCTCGAAGCCCCCGATCCCGTCCGCATCATCGGCCGCCACGCCGTCCGGCACGCCGGTGAACGTAGAAGTTGGGGCCGTTCTCAGCGCCATAGCCCAAGAGAAAGGCGGTGGAGGCGATTACCAGCATTCGATCTTGGATCTGCTCAAACTGCTGGATCTGGATTCCAGCCTGGATGCGCTCGATCAGTTGGCGCAGGAGCTAAACGTTCATACCGGCGCGGATGGCAGCGCCGAGCAGAACAGCGCACTGCATAAGGCCGTCATGCAAAAGCTCACAGAAAACGGTGGCCATGTTTCCGAAACCATGCGCGCCTAGAGCTTTTTCCGATCGGTAGGAATCGGAGAAAATCTCTAGAAAACGACATCCGGGCGATTGATTTTAATCGACCGGAACGTGCTTTAGATCATGATGCGTCTGGGTTGCTTCACCCAAACGCATTAATGTGATCGTCCAAACAACCCGAGCCCGTCACGCGGACTGAACCATCGCCCCAGCAGGTGGGTTCAGTGCGCCTCGCCCCATGTCTTTCCGGTTCCGGTCTCCACCACCAGGGGCACCGACAGATTAGCTGCCGCTTCCATCACGCGCTTTGCCAATGCTGCCATCTCGACTGCCTCGGACTCAGGGGCCTCGAACAGCAATTCGTCATGCACCTGAAGCAGCAGGCGTGCCGATAGGCCTGCTTCGCGTAAAGCCTGTGGCAGCTTCACCATGGCCCGTTTGATCACGTCCGCGGCGCCGCCTTGCAGCGGCGCGTTGATGGCCTGGCGTTCGGCGTAGCTGCGCCGGGCCGGGTTCTTGTCGGCGATTCCCGGCACCCAGCAGCGCCGGCCGAACGGGGTCAACACGTAGCCGGCCTCCTTTGCCTCTGCCACGGTGCGGTCCATGAAGGCGCGGATCTGCGGGTAGCGGGCAAAATAGGCCTGGATATAGTCGCGCGCCTCTCCCGGCGGGATCGATAGCTGTCGGGCGAGGCCGAACGCTGAGATGCCGTAGATGATGCCGAAGTTGATGGCCTTGGCGCGGCGCCGCGTCATGGCGTCCATCCCCTCCATCGGCACGCCGAACACCTCGCTGGCGGTGCGGGCATGGATGTCCTCCCCGTTGGCGAAGCTGGCCTTCAGGGCGGGGATGTCGGCCATGTGGGCGAGCAGGCGCAGCTCGATCTGCGAGTAGTCGCAACTGATCAGCACGTGGCCGGGCTCGGCGATGAAGGTGCGGCGGATGCGGGCGCCTTCGGGCGTTCGGATGGGAATGTTCTGCAGGTTCGGGTCGGTCGAGCTCAGCCGCCCGGTGCTGGTGATGGCCATGGCGAAACTGGTGTGCACGCGGCCTGTGGCGGGATTGATCTGCTCCACCAGTGCGTCGGCATAGGTCGATTTCAGCTTCGCCAGTTGCCGCCATTCCATGAGGCGCCCAGGCAAGGCGTGGCCCTGATCGGCGAGGTCCTGCAGCACGGAGGCGTCGGTGCCCCAGGCGCCGGTTTTCATGCGCTTGCCGCCTGGCAGCTTCATGCGGTCGAACAGGATCTCTCCCAACTGCTTGGGGGAGCCGAGGTTGAAGGTCTCGCCGGCCAAAGCGTGGATTTCGGTTTCCATCACCGCCATGCGGGCGGCGAAGTCTAACGACATCGCGGAAAGGTCGGCGCGATCCACCTTCACGCCGGCCAGTTCCATATCGAGCAGAACAGGGATCAGCCGACGCTCGACCTGCTCATACAGCGCCAGTGATTTTGCGCTACGCAGGCGCGGTTTCAAGGCGTGCCACAGCCGTAGCGTGACGTCGGTGTCTTCGGCGGCGTAGGCGGTGGCACGGTCCAGTGGCACCTGGGCGAAGGGAATGCGCGCGCGTCCTGTGCCGGTCACGCTGTTATAG
>JBBROR010000164.1:0-7193 GCA_038229175.1 Acetobacterales bacterium
GTCAGCAGCGTGGAGGCGGCAGACGTGGATTTGAACGATCCCGCCCCGGCGAAAACCAAGCTGTGCGTGGGGCCGGCGTTGCAGGGATCCACGAGAAGCGGAGCCTTGCCGCCCTTTCCCCACGTTGCCTCGTTGGCCGGGTCGAATGCGATGGCCGAGACCTTGTCCTGATCCACGCGGTATGATTCCCCCACAACAACTCCGCCGAACTCAGCCGAGGGGCCGGGAAATACCTCGCGTGCCTTGGCAATCGACAGCCAATCGGCGTGCCCATGGTTGTCCGTGGCACCACGCATGGGCTGCGGCGTGCCGCCAAAGATTCCCCGCCGGAGAGAGGGTCCAATGCCGCGGTGGCCGAACACGAGGGCCGCGGCAAATACCATGACAGCGGCGGTGGCCACCCCGGCGCCGATTCTGAGCCAAAGCGCCACCGAGGAATTCGGCGGCGCATAGAGGAAGTACGTCCACCACTGGTAGAACGGGTGCGCGAAGGCCCCGATCAAACGCGTGCCAAGCAGAAAGACCAGAGAGGCGATGAGCGTCCAAGCCGCGCCGATGAGGACCAGGCCAACGATGGTCTTGGCGATGGGTTGCACGGAAGGTTTGGATGCCATTTGAGCTTAAGCGTCGGAGAGCAGATGTGCGATTGTTTCTCCGCGGCGCCGCACGTCCGCTGCCAACCACACCTTACCAATCTCATAGACCTCGCCCGTGGTGCGAAACGGCACGATGACGTCGATCGCCGCTGACAACATGTCGATCAGCGTCTTGTCTTCCAACGCCGCGCCCTGTTGGGAGCCTTTCACCAGGGAAAACAGCTTTTTGAACCCTTGGGCAGGGTTCGCACCGTGGATGGTGGAAATCGAGCCCGGATGGCCGGACACCACTTCGTTGAGCCAGGTCCAGGCTGCCTCGTCGCGCATTTCTCCCAGCATAATACGGTCGGGCCGCATCCGCAGACTGGCTTGCAGCAGTGCCTCGGCTGTGACACCGCCCAGGCCGATGCCACTTTTGGAGTAGAGCAGCCGGACATGATTTTTGTGCGGAATGACCAGTTCGAGCGTGTCTTCAATCGTAATCAGTCGCTCATGTGCCGGGATGGCCGAGATGAGCGTCTTGCCCATCGTCGTCTTGCCGCTGCCGGTCGCGCCACACAGCAGCATCGTCAATCGGTTGTGCACGCACGCCCTGAAGAATCCCTCAATTTCCCCTTTGTCGTAGAACGCAAGCACCTCCGCGCTTTGTTGGTTCTCCGTCTCGCGGCGTGCCTCCCATCTGTTCCAGCCCGTCGTGTGATAACGCCTACTAACATCGCAGAGCGCCGAGATCGACGTTCCCGGACGTCTGATCGTCAGGCTCACGGTGCCATGGGGAACGGACGGCGGAAGGCAGATTTGTAGGCGCTCACCGCCAGGCAATTCCGTGGCACAAAGAGGGTTTCTCGGCCCCACATCCTGCCTCCGCAGGGCGCCGGCAAGAATGGAAATATCTTCCAGATCGTCATAGTCGAGTGCCAGCTCATGGCGGGCGAAAACGCCCTTCTGCCTGACGAACGCCTCGCCCGGCTTGTTGATGGCGATTTCCTCAGTGGCCGGATCGTCAAGCCAATGCAGAATTGGCTTGAGTAGATGGCGCAGCTGCGGGGCGGCTTCACTGACCATGAACGGCGCCCGTCACACGCAGGTTATACACGTCGGAAAAATCAAGGTCCTTGGCGACGAAGATCGCCACGTTATCCCCCTGGTTCTTCTCAAGTGTCGGGGGGATGTTGATGGTGGCCTGCAGGGCGGTGTCGGACACGTTCGTCCCGTTGGACTGGAAAGAATTGAAGGACGTCCCGGCTGATGATCCTGCGTTGGCGGCAACCGCGCTGCCAGCCTGAAGACCACCCTGGATCACGGAGAGCAGGATCGCCGAGCCGAAGCGGTCCCACCAGTGATTGTTGACGCTGCCGGGCAGACCGGAGCGGCCCAGTTCGTCCGTGCCTGGCGACGACAGCTCGATGACGGCATGGTCCGGGGTTTCCGCACGGTCCCAGAGGACAAAGACCCGATCCTGGCCTTGAACAACGCCACGCCCGATTTCGCCGATGACCGTCGTGCCACGATCGATCAGCACGACGTTGCCTGTCGTGCTGCGCACGTCCTGCGGCAGCACACATTTGACGAAGCCGGCGAGCTGGCTGTCGATCGCGGTCTGCAAGGTACAGGGGATCATCGTCCCCAGCGTCACCATCATGTCGGGGTGCGGCAGCAGACGCGCCTTGGAGCCCGTTAGCACCGTGGGCTTGAGCCTGTTCGCCAACGTGGACGGCTGGTCGGCCGACTGGTTTGCCTGAGGCCCGGCTATGAGCGGTGCCGAAGATGGAGGTGCCGCTGCTGCGACCTGTGCGCCGCCGCCTCCTCCCGAGAAAGCGAAGATCGGGCTTTGCGCCGCCGTCATTTCGTGTCGTGCGGGTGCGAAGATCGAGGGCGTCGGCGACGGCACTGGCATAGGCATCGACACAGGCACGGCGGCAAGGGGAATGGGCTGCGCAGGCGGAGGATGAAACGCCCCGCCCGTTGATTGCGCAGTGTCGGGCTGCTTCACCTCTTTGGTGGCTTTGGTGAGTTGACCGATCCAGATGAACGCAAGGAAGACAACCAGCACCAGGCCGGCGACGCCGACCTTCTGCAGGGCGGTAACCTGCCGGCGCGGCGACCCTGCAACGACAGACACGCCGTCATCAATGCCTCCCGGAGAGGCGTTGTTGCCGCTGTCGTTCATGGTGGCGCATCCTTGACGATACGCTGCACATTCGGGCTTGTGGTTTGAGTTCCTGGATTTTTGTCCACCGGATCGAAGGCTCGGTTCCAGACTGCGAGCACGGTATGGCCGTCGCGTAGCCGCCAACCGCGAGCCACGGAGTCGATCTCGATAAGATCGCCCCTCACCGCGTAGTTCGGCGTGGCCTCCTTACCATCGGGATTTACGACGAACACAGAAGGGATACGGGCGTTGCCGGGAAAGCGGAACACGGTGCTGTAGCCATTGTCGAAGACTTCCAGCGGTAACAAAGAGCGGTCGCCTTGGGCGACGTAGTGCCAGTTCCGGTCGCCCGAGAAGGGGTCTCTTGCTTCCTGATCCATCTTCTGATGCGCAAGCTGAAGTTGGCGTTGTGCCGCACGCGCACGCGATGCAGCGAGGCCTTTGGCGGCCTGCGTCGCCGCCAGCACCCGCCGGCTTTCGGCTTCGTCAGCCGGATAAGTGAATTGGACGCTGTAGTAGATTCCCGGCGTATCCACGCCGAGGCTCGCGGCCGGAACCGTCGTTATCTCGAAAACGTAGCGACGCATATGGCCGCCTTCGTCCGATGTGAGGACGATAACCGGCTGCAACGGCAAGATTTCCTGTGACTTGAAGAACAGGAAGCTGCCCTTGGGCATCGCCTTGAGGTCTTTGCTGTCTGTCACAGCGACGGCGGTCACGGTCTCTTTGGCTCCGAAGCCGACGACGAGTGTTGCACCGACAGCGGTCGAAAGATGGACCACCTGGTCCGGATTGTAGGCGAGGTAGCGCATGCGCGCATCCTGCTGACCCGGGACTGGGTCCTCCTCCGCCCCAGCTTGGGATGCCAGGACCGAGGCGCAGAGCAGTGCCAACACAAGTCGATTCATTGTGCGCTATCCTCTGCTGCCTGGTAGGACGCAACGATCACGCCGCCAGGGTTCCGAAGGCGCAGAGCAATCGGCAGAGTGGCGACGGTCGCGAATTGCAGCGTCGCCGTCCATGTCGTGATGACCGGCTGCTGCCCGATGATGGTCAGGACGCGGCGGTAGCGTATTTGCTGAACATGTGTCGCGATGTTGGCTGACGCGATATGCTGTATCTCGATGACGCCCTTTTTGCCGACCGTTACCTGTGGCGATACGGCGTTAGGGTAGTTGAACCAGCTTTGGTACTGCGCGCGTGCTGCGTCGGCACTCATGCCGGATACAGCGTCGTAGCCATATTGCGCGGTGTCGTAGCTGTAACCCTCACGAAGCCGAACGTATTCCCATAATGCTGCGGTGATTACCGCCTGGCTCTGCGTCGCCGGCAGACGGGACAGAGCAACCGAACTGTCGATTGTTCCGTCGGGGCGTGCCCACAGATAGACTGGGACGATCTTCGTGAGAGGCAGGAGGGAGGCGATCGTCCATGCCTGCCCAAGATTGGCGAAGATCGCGATGCCAGCGACGACGGCTAAGACCTTTGATGTGCGGCGCGCAGCTCTGGCGCGGTCGCGTTGGAACGACTGCACCTGCTTGAAATATTCGCTTAGGCCAGCGTGATCGACGGGAGGTGCGAAGTTCTCCTGGTTCATTCTGTCCTGCCAGGTTTCGGTAGCTCAAGGTCTGACGAGGTTGGCTGCCAATGCCCGGCGTTCAACGCGAAGGCAGGCCCCGACGGGGTGGCCAGTACGTCGGCGCTGCTGCATGCCGCCAGGCTGATCAGCATGACGAGTGTCATAAGAGTTTTCATCCGCAAGTGCCTTCCGGGGTTGTGGGGGAGCGGGGTGTGACGACGGCTACGCCGCATTCCCCCTCGGTGCGCCCGACTTCGCTGCACGCGAGGTGCCGCCCGAAGCGATGTTGGTGAAGGCGTTCATGATCGCCGCACCTGGGCTGACGCTTAATCCGCCGCCGAGTGCCGCCGCGATCGCGGGCAGAGAGACGATGATGAAGGCACCCATTGCCAAGAACATTGCCAGCTCGATCAAAATTTTAATTTCGATCGACACGGTCGCCAGTCCTGACGCCTGCTGGGTCAGGATGGCCCGCATGTATTCCTTCTCGCCTTGAAGGACTACGGTAAGCGTGACGTTGATCAGCAAGGTCAGCAGGCCGTAGGTGATCAGCTTACCAATCCACCGATCCGCCACGCCCTTTGTCGCCTCGAACAGATAGCCGACGATCAGAACAGGGCCAATCGCAACCATGATTCCAGTGATGATGATAGAGAATTCATATATCGAAAACGTTACGATTAAAATTAGTGTTATGGATATCTCGATCATCGCGAGGCTTACTGCATCGACAATATCATAAATAGGAAGTTTGGCATTTACGGCCTCTACAGTATGCTCACTAACCTGCCACATATTATCAAAAATATTAGGTGTACTGGCGATGACTGTATGAGAACTGCCAGACGCCGTCGCGAACCAGTTGGGAATCGTAGTTACGAACAGCGTCTGCACATAGTTCGTGTAGAGCCCTGACGACGTGAGGATGCTGACAACCAGTGCAACCTTGATGATCCGAGTGATGCCCCCTCTTGCGTCCATGTCGCCGCGCATCACCAAGATGCCTTGGACGATAATCCAGAGCGTGACGCACGCCAGCAGCGGCGTCGCCACGGCGGCGAGCAGAGACGTGATGGCATTTTGAGTTCCAGCGCCAAACGCAACGCTAAAGTCAGCGTCCATGTTCGTGAAGGGGGTAGGGTTCATGTGTTAATGCGCCCGAACGGATGCGGCCGTCTGCGCTGCATGGCACCATGACAGTGGCGCCGCTTGGCGCGCGCACATGGAAAGGGTCATGGCGATCATCCCGGCGTCGTGCCCGTAATAAGCCGGATCGGCTTCAGGGTCCTTCGTGCCTGTCGTAACTAGGCTATCGGCGAGCGCCGCATGGGCGCCGCTCAAGGCGTTGCGGCATTCCGCTTCATTGTCCGTGGAATGATCGTTCTGGCACATCCGAAGGATGATCTCACGCTCGTGCTGATGGGTTCGATACCATTCCACGGTATGTTGTGCCGGCTTGAGCGCGGACGCCGGGCCTGTGCTCAGCGCCAACAATACACCCAACCCGATAAGACGGAAGACGTTCAATTCAGGGTTCCGGTAAACATCGCAGCCGCCTGCTCATGGCCTTGTCGAATACTCTGGAGTGCTGCCTGTTGGTCAGCCTGCGCCTGAGCGGACGCTAGGGCTGCAAGATTCTGCGCCTGGGCCTGCTGGCCTTGGATTGCGTTGCTTTCGATGGCGATGCGGCCGTTGATTGCGGTCACCTGCTTGATATCGGTCGCGTTCTGCAACTCCATCTGCATGCCGTTCAAATTGGATTGCCGCTGTTCAATGGACGCCAGATTGGCCGCCGCCATTCCTTGGATGTTGGCGGTGGAGATGGCGGATCGGTTGAGCAGGTTGGCCTGCGGGTCAGTACCAGTGGCGGTAAAGACGTGGTTCAGCTGGTAGAATATCTGACCGGCACTCGACAGGGTATTAGGTGAGCCCACAATCTTATCCGGCACGGAGCTCGCCGCCGGCATCGAGTTTTGCAGGGACGGGGCGTTCAGGGCGGGAAGCATCTGGGTGATGTTCGATGGGTTAGTGAACATTTGATATTGCTGCCGCATCTGCTGAAGCTGCGCATTCAGCTGCGTCAGTTGGTTCGCCGCGGTCTGGACCTCCCGCAAGGTGTTGGCGTAGTTGCCGGCGTCGAAGACCGCCATCTGTGCGTGTGCGCTTGGTCCGAACGTGATGCAGATGACGATTGCCGCCGCGGCCCGTAGAGTTTTCTTCGACGGCAGAGTTTTCTTCATCATCTTGGTTCCTTCGGGTTAATCACGAACTTCGCGGTAGCGGGCCATAAACTGACCCAACCAAGCGGAGGGCACTTCCCCCAACTCACGGCGCAGCCTCTCGGCAAATCGCACCGTGTTCGCGCGCCCAGACAGGACGGCGACGTATTCTCGCATGTCGCTGAGATCGAACTCGCAGATGACGCTGCCCGCCTCCCGCTTGAGCAGAAAGCAGCGCTTGCCCAGGACCATGTCTTCACGGATGGCCCTGAATTCGCCTTCCGTGCATTTGAGGCCGTCCACGTAGGCTTCACGATCCGCCGTCGGTGACGGAAACAGAATTTTTGTCATGCACTGCGCGACCAGGGACGATCCGAGTTTCGATTCCAGAACGTGTTCCGGCTGCTGCGTCGCAAGGATTAACATCCCGTTATTTTTACGAACCGTGAGCAGGAATTTGTCCACCACGGCGGCAAACATCGGGTTGAGCAGGTAGGCCCGGAACTCGTCGCACGACATGACGAAGCGGCGACCATCCACCACTGACGCGATACGATGCAGGAGATAGGCGGCTGCGGGCGCGCAAACCTCTTCGTAGTCAAGCAGGTGCGTCATGTCGAAGCCGGTGATCGACGCATCAAGGCGTA
>JBBROR010000165.1:0-7169 GCA_038229175.1 Acetobacterales bacterium
CCGAAAGTGCGAACATCAACCCCGTCCACATGGGCGTCGTACTGATCGTCACCCTGGCGTTCGGCCTCATCACCCCGCCCTACGGCTTAGCCCTGCTCATGGCCTCAAAATTCGTCGGAGTCCGCTTCGCCACCGCACTCAAAGCCTCAGTTCCCATCTACGTCATCTTCTTCGCCACCATCGCCTTCACCATCTTCTTCCCCAACGCCATCCTGTTCCTTCCAAAAATGATGTTCCCCGAGTCAGTCGGCTGCTTCAAATCCGCTACCGGCTACATCTGCCCGTGAGCCAGGCCGTAGGCAGACACTTCCCGAAATCCCCCCAACCCCCACCGTCATTGCGAGGAGCGAAGCGACGCGGCAACCCAGGAGTCAAGAAACGGATCCAGCTAAGCCAAAACCAAAAAAGACGTTCTTTTCTGAAGAAAAGAACCAAAAGACTTTTATTCATTAACAAAACGGAACGTCAAGGCCGCACGTTTACCCCAACCGCAATCACCCGCCCTTTAGACACCGAACCCCATACCCCTGCCGCGTAGCCGCCGCCAAAACCCCACGCGGCAACGGAATCCGCCCAAAATCGACCGCCACCCGAGCCCGAGCCACCCGCGGCGGCTTCAAACGCACCCCAACCCCATCCGCCGCCACAACCGAAGGATCAACAACCCCAGGAATCTCGACCCCCAGCATCCGGCAAACCGGCCCCAAAATCCGCCGCGCCTGCGCCACATCGGCCAGCAACGCCACCATCTCAGGCTCCGCCAAAACCGTCCGCAACTGCGACCCATACCCGGCCGCCACATACGGCATCTTCTCCATCAACCACCCAAACCGAACCGGCAACCGTCCCCGCCGCACACACTCCGCGCGCACAACCGAACCCTCCCGCACCGCCCCAGCCTGAACCCAACCCCCCCGATATGTCCCAGCCTGCACCCGAGCCACCAGCGCCAGAAACGCCACCTCCGCCCGGCGAACCCGCGACCAAACCAACACAATCATCGCCGGAGTCATCACCCCCCGCGCAATGCTGGCCGCCACCGCCCGACACAAATCCGAGCAGGTCACCGCAAATCGCTCAGAAGGGGAGGGGGAAAAAATCACCCGCCAGTAAACGCCACATCCACCGGTCAAACGCAACACAAAACGTCACTAGATCTAACGTATGGCACCGTAGGGAGGGCGAAGTCCACCATCTCACCCTCCCACAACCCAAAAAAATCGCCCCCCGCCATGCCACAACCCGCGCCTCCCGCGTCATCGGAGCCAACGCAAACGCAATATACGCCAGCACAACATAAAGATCGCTCTTCTCCGCATCCACCAACCGCTCAATCTCGCGCAACTGCTCCCCGCCAAACCCCTGCTCATCCAGCGGCGCCAACAAGGCCGCCCGCGTATCCGGCTGGCTCCACAACGCCCGCAATGCATCTTCGTCCTTGAACAGCGCCGGCAACGCCCCGAACAACCGCTCCACAAACTCCGCCGCCGACATCGGCCGCCCATCAGGGCTCCAGAAACTCGTCGCCATCATCGACTGAATGGTCCGCTCCTTCCCATCCGCCAACCGAATTTTGATCCGTTGCCGCCGAACCGGCCCCTCCTCTCCACCTGTCTCCTCGCCACCATCATCCTCACCGGGCTCCTCCTCCCCACCAACCGGCCGAGGCACCGGCACCACCGGATCTTCCGGCTCGCCATCCCACTCCGGGTCGCTGAAATGCTCATACGCCTTCCCAAAATCTTCATGCCATCGAACCGAGCAGCGTTTTGAAAGCAGACACTCACCCGCCCCATCATCCGAATCTTCAAGCCGCTCAGGGCGCCCCAGGCCAGAATCTTGCTTTTCGTGCCGGGCAGCCATGCAAAACGTTTGATTTAGACTCCAGTTTATGGCTCGCTTACGAAATGGGCCCGGCCCATCCGACGTATGACAAATATAAACCGGCCTAAACCGGTAGTCAGGGAGGCGGACCAATGAGCAAAAAAACACTTTCTCGCCGCAGCGCACTGATACTAGGCTCGACTGCAGCAGCTTTGCCGCTCGTGCATATCCGAACAGCCGGCGCCGCCGGCAAACTGTCGATCGGGTTCTGGGACCACTGGGTGCCGGCCGGAAACGATGCGATGAAGAAGCAGATCGCTGCTTTCTCCGAAAAGCATAAGGTGGATGTGCAGGCTGACTTCATCACGTCTGTCGGCAGCAAGAACCTGCTGACCATCGCTGCCGAGGCGCAGGCCAAGACCGGGCACGACGTCCAGAGCTTCCCAAGCTGGGAGGTTCACAACAACGCCGACAACCTGGAGCCCGTCGACGACCTGATGAAGGCGCTGATGGGCAAGTACGGGGAAGTCAGCTCGTCGGCCACCTATCTGGGCCGTGTGAAAGGCCGCTGGATGGCGGTGCCTTCCAGCTCGGGCTCGCAAAACAAACCACCCTGCGCGCGTATCAGCATGATGAAGGACATGGCCGGGCTCGACGTGAAGGCGATGTATCCGTCGGCGGGTGGAGGCCCCGGCAAGCAGGACGATTGGACCTGGGATGCGTTCCTGAAGGCGGCAGAGGCATGCCAGAAGGGCGGTAAACCGTTCGGGATCGGCCTCGGCCAGACGACCGACTCCGAGGATTTCGCAGGCGCGCTGTTCGCCGCCTACGGGGCGGAACTGGTGAACGCCAAGGGCGACATCACCGTGAAAACCGAACCGGTGCGCCAGGTGATGGAATACGCCCAGAAGCTGGTCAAGGTCCTCCCACCGGATGCGGTCAGCTACGACGACGCATCGAACAACCGCGCGCTTATATCGGGGCAGAGCGCCCTGATCTGCAACCCGCCCTCGGCCTGGGCAGTGGCGCTGCGCGATAACAAAACAATTGCCGAAGACTGCTGGACGATAAGCATGCCCAAGGGGCCAAAGGGCCGCATGGTCCCGTCGCTGTTCTATCTATGGGGCATCTGGAAGTTCAGCCCGAACAAGTCGGCCGCCAAGGAACTGATCATGTTCCTGAGCGAACGCGAGAACGTCGAGGAGCGTTGCGCCAAGGTTTTGGGCTACGACATCCCACCCTTCGACAGCATGCTGGACTTCAAAATCTGGGAGGATGTCGGGCCACCCAAAGGCACGGTCTACAACTATCCGATCCGCAAGGAGCACGGCGCGATCCCGTGGGTAGCGATGAGCCCCGCCCCGCCGGAGATCGCCGTGCAGGCCTACAACCAGGGCATCCACTCAACGATGTTCGCCAAGCTTAAAAGCGGCCAGACCATCGATCAGACGATGGCCTGGGCTCAAAACGAGCTGGAAGGCTTCGTTCGCTGAACGCGACGGTCGCGGCCTCGGCCGCGACCGTCCCTCGGGTGGGGACCGCAATGGCAGATGGCACGTCTACCACGATCGATCTCCCGAGGCGCGTGCGTGCCGCCGGTCCGAAGAACAGCGGATTCAGCAGGTTCCTGCAGCGGCGATCAACCATCGCCGTGTTGCTATGCTCACCGCTGATCGTGCTGGTGGGCGCGCTGGTGATCTATCCCGCCTTCTACGCCATCTATCTGTCGATGCTGAACAAAAAGATGACGCAGTTCATCGGCTTCGGAAACTTCACATTCCTGTTCAAGCGCGACACGTTCAAGCTCGTGATCTTCCAAAGCACGCTCTTCGCGGTCAGCGCGGTGCTGCTGAAGGCGCTTCTTGGCTTCGTGTTGGCGCATCTGATGCACAACATACCAGGTCGCGCGCAGCGCATCTGGCGTGGCCTGCTGCTGGTGCCCTGGGTCATCCCGCTGGCCTTGAGCTGCCTCGGCTGGTGGTGGCTGTTCGACCCGTCCTACTCTGCGTTCAACTGGATCCTGGGCCAGTTTGGAATTGATCCGGTGCCGTGGCTCGGCCGGGGGTGGAGCGCCAGAATCTGCATGATCGTGGTCAACGTCTGGTTCGGCACGCCGTTCTTCCTGATCATGTATCTGGCAGCGTTGAAATCGGTGCCGGAGCAGTTGTACGAAGCCGCGTCCATCGACGGCGCCAGCGCGATGCAGAAGCTGCGCTATGTCACCCTGCCGATGATGCGCAACATCATCAGCATCACGGTGCTGTTCAGCCTGATCGTGACGTTCGCAGATTTCGACATCGTGCGCCTGCTGACGGCAGGCGGCCCCGAGAACATGACCCATGTCTTTGCGACATACGCCTTCGTCAGCGGGATCCAGTCGGGCGACATTCCGCTGGGATCGGCGATAAGCCTGTTCATGGTCCCGATCCTGGGTGTCGCGGCGTTCTTCGTGCTCCGCGGTGTCACGCAACGCACCAAGGAGATTGGGGCATGAGCCGCATGTCCAGCCTGCATCGGAATCGTCAATGGGCGCTGTGGGGAAGCTACGCCGCCCTGCTGGTGTTTGTGATCCTGTTCCTGGTGCCGCCTTTCTACATGATAATGACAAGCCTCAAGTCCTCAGCCGAGATCTCCGCGCAAACCGGCAACCCTTGGCTGGTTCGCGCGCCAACGCTGCAGAACTTCACCGACCTGATAACCGACCGTAATTTCCAGCATTTCTTCCTGAACTCCGTCGTTGTCACCGCGCTCACGGTCGCGGTTTCGATGGTGATCTCGGTGCTGGCGGCGTTCAGCCTGGCCCGAATGGGCTTCTGGGGCAGCGGCGTACTCTCCACCGGTGTGTTCCTGACCTACCTCATTCCCGCATCGCTGCTCTTCATCCCCCTGTTCCAGGTGATCGGGAAGCTGGGGCTCATCAACAGCACATGGTGCCTGGTGCTGATCTACCCGACGCTGGCCGTGCCGTTCTGTACCTGGATCATGATTGGCTATTTTTCGTCCATCCCCCGTGAACTGGACGAGGCCGCGCTGATCGACGGCGCTGGCTGGCTGGAAATGCTCTGGAAGATATTCATCCCGGTGGCGATGCCCGGCATTATCGCGGCGACCATCTTCGCCTTCACCGTCGCGTGGGGCGCGTTCCTCTACCCACTCGCCTATCTCTACACCAGCGACCAGATGGTCTTGACCGTAGGCATTGTCAGCGATCTCATCCGCGGCGACGTGTTCCAGTGGGGCAAGATCATGGCAGGCTGCGTATTGGCCGCTGCCCCACCCGTGATCATCTATGCATTCCTCATGGATTACTACATCGCGGGGTTAACGGCCGGAGCGACAAAGGGCTGAGAACCAGAACCCAGTCACTTCCCAAACGTATCGCAAGCCTTCACCTGCCCGCTCCGCAACCCCGTCGTCAGCCACTGCACCCGCTGCGCCGCCGACCCATGCGTAAAACTATCCGGCACCACCGCCCCGCGCCCCGCCTGCTGCGCCAGACGGTCATCCCCAATCGCCGATGCGGTCGCCACCGCCTGCCGAACATCATTGTCATCGATGTTCTGATGCCGCTGGTTCATGTGAAACGCCCAAACACCCGCCAGGCAATCCGCCATTAACTCGGTCTTCACCGAAAGCCCGTTCGCCGTTCGCTGGTCCGCCTGCGCCTCGGCCCGCTCAACCTTCGGCAACACCCCAATCAGGTTCTGCACATGGTGCCCCACCTCATGCGCAATCACATACGCCTCAGGAAAAGCCCCGCCACCGCCCAGCTTGGTCTGCATGTCATTGAAGAACGACGTATCAAGGTAAAGCTTGCGATCCACCGGGCAATAAAACGGCCCCATCGCAGATTGCGCCGTCCCGCACCCGGACCGCGTGGCGCCGGAAAACAGCACCAGCACCGGTTTCTCATAGGGCCGCCCCATCTGCTGCGGCAGGATCTGCCCCCAAACATCCTCCGTCTCACCCAGCACCCGCGCCACAAACGCCCCCACCTTGTCCGAAGGCGCCCCCTGCGGGCCCCCTCCTTGCGAACCAGGCGCGGAGGCAACCTGCCCCCCGCTCGTCACCATTTCAGCCCCGTTGATCAATGTGCGCGGATCGATCCCGGTCGCCCACCCGATCAGGCTCAGCACCACAATCGCCCCAATCCCAAGCCCGCCCTTGGTCGCCCCACCCATGCCACGCCGGTCTTCAACATTGTCAGACGCGCGAAGGTCATCGTCCTGCATGGCACCACTCCCAGTTCATGACTAAGTCCTTGAACCCGCCAACCCCCATCCCGTTCCGCTGCCAACCCGTAGGGTGGACGCAGTCCACCGCCCCCCACGGCCAAGCCCCCAAACCGACAGCCAGAGCCAGCCCTAATGCGCCAATATCTTCGACAAAAACAACCGCGCCCGCTCGTTCGGCGTGTCCTCAAAAAACGCCGCCTGCGCCGCGTCCACCACCACCTCGCCCTCGTCCATGAACACCACCCGATCAGCTACCTTGCGGGCAAACCCCATCTCGTGCGTCACCACCATCATCGTCATGCCCTCGCCCGCCAACTGCACCATCACATCCAGAACTTCGCTGACCATCTCTGGGTCCAACGCCGAAGTCGGTTCATCGAACAGCATCACGATCGGGTCCATCGCCAACGCCCGCGCAATCGCCACCCGCTGCTGCTGCCCGCCCGACAACTGGCCCGGAAATTTTTCCGAATGAATGGACAAATCCACCCGCGCCAACAAAGCCTCAGACTTCGCCCGCGCCTCATCGCGCCCCCGCCCCAGCACCCGCCGCTGCGCCAGGTCGAGATTCTGCATCACCGAAAGATGCGGAAACAGCTCGAAATGCTGAAACACCATCCCCACCCGCGCCCGCAGCCGCGGCAAGTTCACCCCAACCGCACGCAGGTCGATCCCATCAACGGTGATAATCCCCTCCTGATAAGGCTCCAACGCATTCACACATTTTATGAGTGTCGACTTGCCAGACCCGGAAGGCCCGCAAACCACCACCACCTCGCCGCGCGACACATCCAGCGAGCACCGTTTCAACACCTGAAACCCCGGATTGTACCACTTGCTCACCGCATCCATACGAATAACCGGCGTCGAAGTCTGGGTCATGGAACTCACCGAATGATCGCAACACGGGTCTGCAACCGGCGCACCAACTGCGAGGCCAGAAAGCAGATGACGAAATAAACAAGTGCTGCAAACACATACATCTCAACCAACCGCCCATCCCGCTGCGCGATCTTCGAGGCTGCACCCAGAAAATCCGTCAGCGAAATGACATAAACCAGCGACGTATCCTGAAACAGCACAATGGTCTGCGTCAGCAGCACCGGCAGC
>JBBROR010000166.1:0-7166 GCA_038229175.1 Acetobacterales bacterium
GCTCGGCGGCCGCAGCCCCCTTGCGCGATAACTGGCAGGCAGAGAATACAACAGAGGGGTATTTCCGCCGGGTCTCGGCGAGCAGGTCCTTCACTGGCGAGGTGTCGGCACGCAGCATCTTATAACCGGGCCCGTTGGCAACGAGTTCGATCACCACCGCCTCACCCTTCGCGGTGTAGGCGTCGATCGCGTTGGCGACATTATGGAGCGCGACGCTCATCAGGTCTGGATCGCCCCCGCCCACATGCACCGCAATCTTGTGCGGGTGGGGCTCCTCCGCCCGGGCCGCTCCGACGGCCGCAAGAATGAGGCCGCCTGCGGAAAGACTAAGCGAGCGTCTATTCATAAATCGGTTCCTTGCTGGATCCCATCAATCAGAAGTTTGTCATACGCGGAGCCTAATCACCGCAGTTCAATGGGCGGCTGCTGCACATGTGAGCATTTGGACAGCAGGCTAGTGGTTAAGATCTGAAGGAAGAGTCCTCAGATCTTAACCACTAGCCTTTGATCTTGTGGGCCAAATTCCCTGGCGCTCCGGTAGCAAGTGTCAGGTTTGGACCACTAGCTTGTCCCTGAAAGTGAGGGGTGCTGTCAAACGGCGGCGCTGGTCGACGCCATACTGGTCATATGTCCATTGCTTTCGGCCAGAAGAAAGTGGATCCGGCAGAATGGAGGTCAGCTTCATGGGCAGATTGCCAAAGCGCAGAGAAGGACACAGTTTTGGCATCGGGCTGCCATGATTCGGCCCCAGAGGGGCCTCAACGTCTTTCTCAGCAAAAGGAGGCCCTCGATGAACCGGATCCGCGCCTTGCTTATCACCGTTCCAATGCTGGCGGTGGTTGCCGTCCCCATTATCCCTGCTCAGGCTGGAGGCCGCCACGACGGGAGCGCGGCGATCGTGGCAGGCATTATTGGGTTAGGAGTGGGCGTTTTGGCGGGTGGCGCGTTGGCCGGACAGGGGCCTGGATATGCACAGCCACAATATGGGTATGCCCCGGCATATGCTTCGCCGCCTGTGTATTATGCACCCCCACCTCGAATTGTTTACGCTCCACCGCCTGTGACATATGTCCAGCCGGGCTACTATGTGCAGCAGCGGGTCTATCCAGCCCAACCGCGCTACGACCAACAGCCACCCTATGCGACGCGCTGGGAAAGTGACGACGATTAGATCATGAGGCGTTTGGGGTCCTTCACCCAAACGCCTGAACACTGCCGTCCGGCGCACCAAATACCAGTGTAATCGATGTCTGAAGTGCCATGGTTTGGAGCGCCTCAACCCCGGCTGTATTACCCGTCAATTTTATCCGAAATTTTGTGCGGAAGTCGCCCCATCTGGCCGGCTTGGGTCCAAAACCATTGCCGTAACGCGGTACTTGGCACGATGTCTTTATCCCAGGGGTGACGCGCCGCCCGAACCCGTTCACCGTCAGCAGCGTTCGCCGGCAGATCGACACGCTTAAACAGAAAATGGTCTGCCAAGATGCGCAACGTCGCGAGAGTGCCCGGATAAAATATAACCTCGCCAGAGATACTTTTTTTGTAACGGTCATGCTCGCGTATTATAACCGATCGCCTTAGGAAAGTTTCTGCCCTGATGCGATTTCGCACTTCTACAATCCATTACTGACGACAATGCCGCCGGTCGGGCACACCATGTGGTTTGCAGGAGATGGGAGGTGCGGTCTGGTGTCCGCGAAGGAATGCCATTCTGGGTGGAGGCACGCCATGTCGCGGCAAGGCGAGGGCAGAAGTGCCGCCGTCTCTCTGGGAGGTCGGACCGCCGATCAGAGGCCGGATCTGCACTATGACCAATTTAGCCGAAATGGCGTGGTGCAGCCGGACGCACCCGTCGATGAGTCGGTGTCTGGAGCCCAGTCCGTTTATACGATTGGACACTCCACCCGAACCATTCCCGAGTTCGTGGACCTGTTGAAGATCGTTACTGTCGATCTTGTCGTGGGTATCCGAAGCGTGCCGCGATCCCGAACCAATCCGCAGTATAATCTCGATGTATTATCGGATGAGCTTGCGCCGTGGCAGATCGGCCACACGCAAATCCCAGAGTTGGGAGGCTTGCGTCATAAGTCGAAGACCGTGTTGCCCGAGGTCAACGCGTTCTGGATCAATAAGAGCTTTCACAACTATGCGGACTATGCGCTGTCCAGCGCGTTTCATGTTGGCCTGTCGCGGTTGTTGGAACTGTCGCAAAGCCGGCGATGCGCAATCATGTGTTCGGAAGCAGTCTGGTGGCGCTGCCATCGAAGGATCGTCGCCGATTATCTTCTTGATAGTGGCCGGGCCGTCTTTCATTTGATGGCACCTGCTCGCGCAGAGCCGGCAACGATGACCAAAGCGGCGGTGGCGAAAGAAAATTGGCTTGTCTATCCCGCTAGCTAAAGTAGCTGAAACGCGAGCTCAGTCTTCACAGAAAGTCATGAAAGGAAATGAACATGGATCAAACCAAACTGAGCGGGCCTGATCTGACGAAGGGCGTTCCGCTCTCGGCCATCGACGACGGCGCCATGCTGGCCGGCCACGCCCATGGCGAGCCCGCGCTGCTGGCCCGGCGCGGCGATGAGCTTTTCGCCATCGGGGCCGTCTGCACGCATTACGGCGCCCCACTGGCCGAAGGGCTGCTGGACGGCGACACGGTCCGATGCCAATGGCACCACGCCTGCTTCAGCCTGCGCACCGGTGAGGCCCTTCGCGCTCCCGCGTTGGACGCCGTGTCCTGCTGGCAGGTTGAGCAGAGCGACGGCATGGCCTATGTGCGCGGGAAGCTTCCAAATGCAGCGCGAAAGCAGGGCCTCGGGGCCTCCGTCAGGCCTGCTTCTGTCGTGATCGTGGGCGGCGGCGCGGCCGGCAACGCAGCGGCGGAGATGCTCCGCCGGGAGAGCTTCTCAGGAAGCATCACGATGCTGAGTGCCGACGAGGCGCTGCCCTGTGACCGCCCCACGCTCTCGAAGGACTATCTCTCGGGCGCGGCGGACGCGGCCTCGGTCCCGCTCCGCTCGCCCGAGTTCTACCGCGCGCAAGGCATCACCCTACACCTTGGTGCTCGTGTCGTAAGACTGGATACAGTGAACAGACAAGTGCTGCTCGCGGACGGCAGCCGGCACGGCTACGACGCGCTTCTGCTTGCCACCGGCGCCGAGGCGATACGGCTTGACGTGCCCGGCGCGGATCTGCCGCACGTGCATACCCTTCGCACGCTGGCCGACAGCCGCGCCATCGTCGCCGCGGCCGCAACGGCGAAGCAAGCCGTAGTGATCGGGTCCAGCTTCATCGGGCTGGAGGTTGCATCGTCACTGCGCGCGCGGGGTATCGCGGTGGATGTGGTGACACCCGAGACCTGTCCGATGGAGCGCGTCCTGGGGGCCGAGGTCGGAGCCTTCATTCGCGAGCTGCACGAGTCTCACGGCGTTACGTTCCACCTCGGCACGACGGCGACATCCATCGATGCGAAGGGCGTGACGCTGAAGACCGGAGAGCGGCTCGACGCCGATCTCGTCGTCGTGGGAATCGGCGTGCGGCCGGCCCTTGCGTTGGCGGAGCAGGCCGGGTTGGCGACCGACCGCGGTGTGACCGTGGACGCGTTTCTGGAGTCGAGCGTGCCAGGCATCTTCGCCGCCGGCGACATCGCGCGCTGGCCGGACCCGCTGAGCGGCGAGCGCATCCGCGTCGAGCACTGGGTTGTCGCCGAGCGCCAGGGTCAGACGGCCGCGCGCAACATCCTGGGCCAGCGAGAGCGGTTCGATGCGGTGCCGTTCTTCTGGACCATCCAATACGATTTCGGTCTCGGCTACATCGGCCACGCGGCGCATTTCGACAAGGCGGAGATTGCTGGATCGTTGGCGGCGAGGGACTGCGCGATCACTTACCGCCGGGCCGGCCAGAAGGTGGCCGTCGCCATTGTGCAGCGGGACCTTGTGGGCCTGCGCGCCGAAATGGAGTTCGAGAGGGCGATTGCAGAGCAGGAACGCGTTGTCACGAAGGCTTCTCAGCCACTGCTATGAGAAATGAAAAGTATTAGTTAAGCAAGAAGTCGGTAATTATATCAAAAAATTGAACCAAATTTAGACGATAATGCTATAATAGACATATCCAGCACTCAAACTTCACAGGATACTGGATGGCGAAAAGGGCAAGTGCCTTTTGCCGACTGGGCGAGTGGCGCTCAGTATTGTCCAGTCGGCAGAAATGAGAGCTGCCTAATCGCTGCTCAATCGGCCGAACAGTCCGGCCTGTACGGTCTAAAGATCGCTATCCAGTCGCCGCGTCTCACGATAAGGGTGGTGGCGATGGGATCGGACACTCGAAGCCTTGGGGATGTGGTTCAGTGTTCCTGTGATTGACCCTATCCGCTGTAGACGTCGCAGGATGTCCGATTTGCTGCGACGGGTGCCCCATGTCAGGCGGCGGTGACGACTGGGCCAGTTGTGGTGTCATGCATCTCCATCTGGGTTGGCCCGGTCGCCTTCAGCAAAGCGCGGGCCTGCTCGACCTCGGCGGCCGATCCATGCGCCAGGATGAGGAAATTGTCGGCCTTCAGTGCCGTTTCGTATTGCATCACGCTGTGATGCGGGATGCCGATGCTGAACAGGGCGGCACCCAGCGCGCCAAGGCCCCCCACCACCACCGCGCCCTCGACAGCGCCGGCGATGGCCATGAACACACTGGCGGAAAGCGTGCCGAGCACCATCACGGGGCCGACAACCGGAACCGTCAGCATCATGCCGCCAAACAGCAGGCCCCACAGCCCGCCCCAATAGGCGCCGCGGCTGCCCCAGAACTGCACGCGGTCGCCGGTGCTGTAAAAGCCGATCGCCTTTTCCTCGGTATGGTAGCCTTTGCCGACGATGCTGAAATGCTTCATGTCCAACCCGCTTTCGGCGACCTTGCGAATGGCCGCCTCCGCCGCGTCATGGGTGTCGTAAAGCGCGACGAGCGTTTGGGCGGTTGGCATCGTGGTCTCTGACATCTGTGTGTTCCTTGAATGGACCCATGATGATAGGAGCCGCAAGGACACATTGGGGCGATCGAGTTCGGTGGTTGACTATGCGGTTGCGCATGGAACGCAACCGGGGGTGCAATGAAGTGCAAGCCATCAGAAGCCGTAGCCGGGCCAATCGTAATGGCGATGCAGCGAGGTCTCGTAGGCCCGCTCAATCATCGCCGCGGGGTTCCATGGCGGGCTGGCGCGCACCTTCGCCTGCGACACGCTGAGCCGGATCTTTTTGTCGCCCGGATCGACCGATCGCACGGCATAGGGCGACATCAACACATGCGCGCCGGGCCACCAGTTGCGGGTATCGACGACCAAATAGCGCACCCCCCATTCCTCATCGCTGAGCAGAAGATCCGAGACATGGCCGATGGCCCCATCTGTCGCCTCGATATGGTAGCCGGTGATGGCTTTGGTGCTCTGCAGATCGGGGTCTCCGCTGTCCTCCAGCCCGTAGCCGGTCTGCTCGGCTGCAAGTTCCCTGGCCTCGCCCGTCAGTGGCTGGAAGGGCAGTGGGAGCCCCGCCAGACCGCCTTCGAAATAGGTCCTGCCCCAGTCCGGGTCAGTGCCGTAATAGGCTTGATGCGAGCGTTGCATCTGCATCGAGACAGGCTCGTCCTGCGACAGGCTGGGGCTTGCCTTGACGCGCGCCTGGGTGAGCGAGACGGGCAGGACACGGGCACGGATATCGAGCGTGCTGAAGAACGGGGGGGCGATCAGCACCTTTCTGCCGGGCAACCAATTGCCGGTATCGACCACGAGCCAGCGGATCTTCCAACTGCGGTCATCGAACAACACGTCGGCCACGGTGCCGATCATCCTGTCGGTGGCCCTGATGCTGTATTCCTGTAAAGCCGATGCCGCCAAAAGCATGACAGGTGCTCCCGATACGTCGATGCGATGAAAGACCCAAGCTAGCCGGTTCGGCTCGCCAATGTTCATGCGTTTACGGTTTCAGGGTATCCGTTTTCCGTCGTCGAGCATCAGGCGCGCGGTGATCCCGGCGGCGGATGCCGTATGGATGCCGAAAGCCTAGATCATGATGCGTTTGGGTTGCTTCACCCAAACGCATGAACATGATCGGTAAAACAATGGCTAGAGCGTGATGATTTTGATTCTACCCAAAATCATCACGCTCTAGGCGATGCGGCGGAGTTCATTTCTCTTCCTGCGAAACGATAAGGGCTGCAGCCGAGTGCGTGGCGGACGCGCCGATCTGCAACGGCCATGCGCTGCCGCGCGCTCCATTTGTGCTAGGCTTGGGTGATGGAAACCAAACCCCCGATCCCGCTTGCCGTTCTCGTCGGCATCCAGACCCCTGATGTCAGTGAAGTCGCGCATGAAGCAAGCCTTGAGGAATTGGGGCGGCTGGTGAAGACGCTGGGCTATGAGGTGGTGGGCCAGGTGTCGCAGAAGCGCGAGGGCACCGGGGCCGGGCTGCTGCTGGGCAGCGGCAAGCTGGCCGAACTGGCGGCGTTGACCGGCGGCACCGGCGTTGTGGGCTCGATGGCGCCGCCGCCGAAATCCAAGGCGAGGGCGCGGTTCGAGGGAGCGGGCGAGAGCGTGCCCCCCGCCGAGCCTGAGCCGGATGCGGCGCACAAGCCGGACTTCGTCACCGCGGCGCGCAAGCCGGACTTCGTCATTGTGGATCATGAGCTTTCGCCCAGCCAGATCCGCAACCTGGAGCGCGCCACCGGGGCCGAGGTGCTGGACCGCACCGGTGTGATCGTCGAGATCTTCCATCGCCATGCCAACACCCGCGAGGCGAAGCTGCAGGTGGAGATGGCGCGGCTGAAATACGTGGCGCCGCGGTTGCGGGAGTCGTCCACCGGCGGCGGGCGCCAGCAGGGGGCGGGTGCCGGTGAAAGTGCCTTGGCGCTCGATCGGCGGAAGATCCGGGATCGGATTTCTGAGCTAAAGGACCAGTTGGAGGCGGTGCAGCGCGATAGCGACAACCGGCGCTCGGCGCGGCGCGATCAATTGCGGGTGGCGTTGGTGGGCTACACCAATGCTGGCAAATCCTCGTTGATGCGGGCGCTGACGGGCAGCCAGGTTCTGGTGGAGGACAAGTTGTTCGCAACGCTGGATACCACGGTGCGCATTCTGCAGCCAGAGACGCGGCCGCGGGTTCTGGTGTCGGACACAGTGGGCTTCATCA
>JBBROR010000167.1:0-7129 GCA_038229175.1 Acetobacterales bacterium
CAAACGATCCGCCCAGGCACCAGCGGCCACAACAACGTGATCGCCAGACCAGGTTCTGCCGCCGCACTCCAGCCGCCCATGCTCGGCATCGATGGCGGTAACCTTCGCACCGCCATGCAGCACCACGCCCATCGTGGACAGCAGGCGCACCAGATCCGTCATGATCCGCGCCGGAAACAGAATGCCGGCCCCCTCCGTCGCCACCACACGCCGGAGCCCGTCCATCTGGAGCATCGGATATCGGCGGGATGCCTCGTCCAATGGAATCTCGCGCCAGGCGATTCCCATATCGTCGAGCGCCCGCGTGGTCCCCGCGTACCAGCCGCCCGCCGCCAGATCGGCATCGTTGCGGATCAGATAGGTGGCCCCGCAGGGCTCGTAATGCACAACGCCAAGATCGCGCCACATCCGCTCCCACACCCGGAACGCCTCGGGCATCAGATGCGCATATCCCTCCCGCGTGCCGTAGGCGTGCCGGATGATGCGATGCTCGTCATAGGACGACGCACGCGGATTGGGCAGCGCGCCCTGCTCGAACAGCTCAACCTGCACCCCGCGCCGCGCCAACGCCCACGCGGTGGACAGGCCAGCGATCCCGCTGCCGATGATCAAGATCTTCGTCACTTCGCGCTCCGTGCCATCTGGAAAAGACGATGCGACACGCACACAGGCGGCAACACAAGCCCCTCCCGATTTGACTGCGCTTCCTCCGTGCGCAATGTGGCCGGAATGAACACCCACACCTCCCCGCCCGGCCGGCGATGGCGGGCCATGCGGCGCCTGTTCTCGCCCCTGGTCATCCTGGCATTGTGGCAGGCGGCAAGCTGGCTGGGCCTGATTTCGCCCCGCGTGCTGGCCGCTCCGTCGGACATTCTGGCCGCGGCCTGGAAGCTCACGCTCTCCGGCGCCCTGCTCCATCACCTCCTCGTTTCACTCGGCCGTGTGGTTGCTGGCCTCACCATCGGCCTCGGCCTTGGAACTGCGCTGGCCCTGGTCTCGGGCCTCAGCCGGCTCGGCGAAGACATCGTGGACGCCCCGATGCAGATGCTGCGCACCCTGCCGTTCCTAGGCCTCGTGCCCCTTTTCATTCTGTGGTTCGGCATCGGCGAAGCCCCAAAGATCGCCCTCGTCGCCCTGGGGAGCCTGTTCCCCGTCTATCTCAACCTGTTCGCCGGCATCCGCGGCGTCGACCGCAAGCTGGTGGAGGCAGGCCAGGTCTTCGGCCTCAATCGCGCTGGGCTGATCCGCCACGTCATACTGCCGGGCGCACTGCCTTCGTTGCTGGTGGGGCTCCGCTACTCCTTGGGCGTGGCTTGGCTCAGCCTGGTGGTGGCCGAGCAGATCAACGCCAATGCCGGCATCGGCTTCCTCATCGCCGACGCGCGCGATTTCCTGCGCACCGACATCATCGTGGTGGGCCTGCTCGTCTATGCCGTGCTCGGGCTGGCCGCCGACGCAATGGTCCGCACGCTCGAACGCCGGGCGCTGCGCGGCCGGCCGTCGCTGATGGCGGCACGATGACTGACGCCGTGCGGGTGCGCGGACTGACCCGCCGTTTTGGCCAAACAGTCGTGCTGAACCGGCTCGACCTCGATCTGGCGCCGGGCGAACACGTGGCCCTGCTGGGCCGCAGCGGCTCCGGCAAGACCACCCTCCTGCGCGCCCTCGCCGGGCTGGACCCGGCGCCCGAAGATGCCGAGATCTCGCTGCCCCGTCCCGTTTCCGTTGTTTTTCAGGAACCCCGCCTGCTGCCCTGGAAATCAGTCTGGCGCAACGTGGCGCTGGGTCTTCAAGGCCCCAACCCACGCGCCCGGGCCGAGGCGGCGCTCGCTGAGGTAGGGCTGGGCCGCCATTTGGACGCCTGGCCCGCCACACTGTCCGGCGGGGAGGCCCAACGTGTCGCACTCGCCCGCGCCCTGGTCCGCGTCCCCCGCCTGCTGCTGCTCGATGAACCCTTCGCCGCCCTGGATGCCCTGACACGGATCAACATGCATGCGCTGCTGGCCGAACTCTGGCACGTCCATGCCCCCACCACCCTGATCGTCACGCATGATGTGGACGAAGCAATCCAGCTCGCCGATCGCTGCGTGGTGCTCGAAGGCGGCAGACTGGTGGCAGATGTGCCGGTGGATCTCGCCTATCCCCGTGACCGTGGGCATAGGGATTTCATCGCGTTGCGACACGTCTTGCTGCGCTGTCTGGGTGTCGATCCAGCATGATCGCCATGTCCGTGCGGACCCGGGATTGGTCGTCGACGTGAATGAAACCGTTCGTCCGGGTCGCCCCCACGGCGTGAAGGTGGTGGCCGACCTGTCCACTGAAGCCGGGCTGGTCGACTTCGCCGCCGACATTATCAAGGTCAAGACCGCAGCGCCGGACGCCGTGTTCAACTACGTGAACGACGAAGAATCAGCTTGCGCGCCGAAGGAGCTGAAGCGCCTGGGCGTAACCGTTCCTTTGATCGGCGAAACAACGGTGACCGGCCAGAAGGTGATCGAGCTCGCCGGAGATGCCGCAACGGCGCCCGCGGCCATTTGGGCCTTACGACCGACGCGCCGATCGCCGCCGTGACGGAATTCCGCAAGCGTTTTTCCGGCAAATATGGCTACGTGCCAGACCACAGCAGCATCGAAGGCTATCTGGCGATCTAGAGCGTGACGATTCTGGGTAGAGTCAAAATCATCACGCTCTAGCCTTTGTTTTACCGATCATGATGCGTTTGGGTGAAGCAACCCAAACGCATCATGATCTAGAGCAGCTTATGTCTGTCCGAATGAGCCGCAAGCGGCTCCGTTCGGTCGGACGCTGCGCTAGCCGATGCTGACATCAGGCTGCGACATAAGTTCATGCAGGTCGATGCGGTGCTCGGCCTGCTGACCAGGCAGTCAGCGTCAGTCATAGCACCAGTCGCTCGCCGAGCTTGACAGCCTCCCGCCGCTGCGCCTGCACCGCCATGCGGACAGATGCATTGGGCGCGCCGAATTGTGCATAGCCGCGGCGCTGCACCACCTCGAAGAAGAAGCGATCATCGAAGGTCTCAGTGAAACCATGGATGAAATCGCCGTCGCCATCGCGATCGTACAGCAGGTTCAACGATTGCAATGCGGCCAGGAACGCATCGTCAAGCCCGTGACGCGCGGCAAGATCGTCGTAGTAGTTCGGCGGGATCGGCAGCAACTGGCACCCGGCGGCAATCATCCGGCGCGTGGCCGCAAAAATTTCCGACGTTGAAAACGCGATGTGCTGCACGCCGGCGCCGGCAAACGCCGACACGAAGCGCCCTGTCGCGGTCTCCCGACTTTCAGAAATATTCAGCGGCAGCCGCACGGTGCCATCGGCGCTGATCATGGCGCGGCTGCGGATCAGGCCATAGGGATCAGGAAGCTCGAATGTGGCCTGCGCCTCGAAGCCAAACACCGCGCGATAGAACAGCACGTAGCTGTCCATCCGCCCGGTAGGCAGCGCCTGCGCCACGTGGTCGGTCTCGACAAGATCGGCAATCTCGTTGGCCAAATCTCTGAGTTTGAAATCATCCTCGAAAATGCTCCGCCCGCTGGGGGAGGGGGCGACGAGATAGATCAGCATACCATCAGGCGCGCGCAAGGCCGGGATCTGGCGTTCGCCGGCACCTGTGGGTTCCTGCCAATCCGGGCAAAGCAGCGCGCGGGCCCGGGTCAGGGCACGTGCCGCGTCGTCAACCCGCAGCGCCACGGCACAGACCGAGGGTCCGTGCAGCAGGAAATGCTCGGCGGCTGCGGAATCCTGCTCAGCATTCAGAACCAGGTTGATCCGCCCCTGGCGATACAACGACACCGATTTCGAGAGGTGGTCGCCCGCATGATGAAACCCCATGCTGACGAGAAACGTAGCCAGGGCGTGCCGCGCTGTGTCATCGACCGCAAATTCGAGAAATTCGATGCCGTCGAACACGGGCGGCGGCGGCAGCTCCAGCGCGCCGATCTCGTTTTGGGTAAACACCAACGACCGTAACCCGTCGCGCGCGGTAAGCCGCGCCGGCGAGGCGCGGAAATCATCGTTGAAAATTTCAAGCGAGAGTGGCCCGGCGTAGCCGGAAGCCAGAACCGGGCGCAGAAAACTGCCGATGTCGAGTTGGCCCTGACCAGGGAAATTCCGAAAATGGCGGCTCCAGGATAAAACATCCATCGTCAGGCGGGGCGCGTCAGCAAGCTGGACGAAAAAGATGCGCTCGCCCGGAACATTGGCCAATCCGGTTGGATCGTCGCCGAGGCTGAGGGTATGAAAACTGTCGACGATCAGGCCAAGACTCGGGTGATCAGCGGCGAGCACGATATCCCAGGCCTGTCGCCATCGATTGACATGCCGGCCCCAGGCCAGCGCCTCGTAGCCCACGCGCAAGCCCCGCCGGGCGGCCCGATCGGCCATCTCCCGCAAATCGGCAGCGGCCCGTCCGGGGTCGTCCTGCGCCTGGGGAGACACGTTGCTGCACACCAAAATCAAATCGGTGCCAAGTGCCTGCATCACGTCGAACTTGCGTTCGGCGCGGTCCATGTTGCGTACGCGTTGTTCCTCGGGCATCGCCTCGAAATCGCGGAACGGCTGGAAGATGGTGATCGCAAGACCAAGATCCGCGGCCATTCTGCGCACATCGGCGGGCGAACCGTCGAAGGTCAGCAGGTCGTTCTCGAACATCTCGAAACCGTCGAAGCCGATATTCGCCGCTGCCTCCAGCCGCTCCTGCAGCGATCCACTGAGCGAGACGGTCGCGATGGAGGTTGCATGCCGGGACAGCGTGCGGGCGAAAGCCTGGGTCATGCGACACCGGATATTTCAATCATCGGCCATATCGTGGCCGAAATCACGGCAAGATGAAAGCGGCCGCCGTCGGTCTGGCGGGGTAGCTCGTCGATCATCTGGGTGCCCTCGATATGATCAGGGACGAACGGCGGGGGTCTCAACCACCAGGCCCTGCGCGCGCCCTGCGAGATAGATCTCGATGGCCACCAGCTCAGGCGCATCAGGGGAGAACGGCGTGGCACGAACGCCGGTCAGGCAGTTGCGGATCCGACGATACAGCGACCCCATCGACTGCCATTCCAGCCGATACAGCGGATAGCCGTTGGCGTGCCCCTGTGGGATCAGGCTGCCGGCAAGTTTCTGGCCAGCCAGCCCATCATGGCATTGATGGCAGGACAGGTTGAGCTGGCCCATCTGGGTCGCATACAGCCTCGCCCCGTCATCATGGAACGGCTGCATCGGCCCGTCCTGCTGAACATGAACCGGCATGCCGCGTGATTGCAGGCCAACCAGGGCACTGAGGCTGAGCAGAGAGTCACTGTCCTGTTCCAGCTTTTCAGCCGCCTGATGCTCGGTGCGACACAGATTGATCCGCTGTTCCAGTGTGACCGGGCGGCTGCGGGCTGCGTCAAACGCCGGGTACCGGGCAACCACGCCACGCATCGAAGCTGGCGCACCATGGCAGTCGGCGCAAGATTTTCCGCCGTCTTGCGACGTGGACCAAAGGGTTTCCCCTTGTTTCACCCACAGAAAAGCCGGATTGGCGCTATCGTCATCCTGCATCGAGCGGGTGGCCGGGCTCGCATCGGTGTAGCCGGATCTGGGAACCGGCGCTGCAGCCGCAAGCACCACAAAGGACGCCACCAAATACAGCCATCTACCGACACCGCGCGTCATTCCACGATGATCGCAGCGCGTTCGACCTGTTCGGTGCCGTGGTCGTCGACGAACGCAAAAACGATCGTGCCGCTGTCCTCGGCCACGGCGAAGAACGACAGGAACGGGTTGGCCGCGATGGCTGGGAAAAATTCAGCCTCCAGAACCACCTCGTTGTTATAGGTGCAGCGAAAGCTGTGAATGATGTCGCGCGCAATCGGCTGGCCCATCTCGTTGCGCCGCTGGCCGGATTCCATCGGATGCGAGATCAGCACCTTGATCTCGATGATCTCGCCGCGATGCGCCGTCTTCGGCACGTTGATGAGCACCCGAACCACGGCGCTATTCCAGGCACGCGGCAAGGGTGACGAGCAGATCCACACTGTCGGTATAGCAGGTGCCGTCGCTCATCTCGGCGATGGCGATCACCGTCTGCGAGGTTGAAAGCCGGATGCGCGTGGCGATGCGCGGCCTTCCCGTGGCAGGGCCAAATCGAAAACTGCCGACGCGTGGCAGCGGGTTCCCCTCGGCAAACACATGGATGGCACGAACCTCGCCGGGCAATGCGTCGATACCGACTGACAGCGCCACGGCGTTGCCGTTCTCCACCAGAACGGGAATGTCGAGCTTGAGGCGGCCCTGTGTCGGCACCCTGTCACCGATGAGCGCCTTGATGGCCTGGGCCACGTCCGCAGGCGTGGCGCGTGCCGGTGCCCAGATGGCCGGAAGCAGGCTACCCGCCACAACAAGGAAGCGCCGGCGGTTCATGGGGTGGCACGCAGGCTGCCAAGATAGGCCACCACGTCCTCGATCTGCGCCGCCGAAAGGATCGGGCGATCCTGAAAGGCAGCGGCCACGCGGTTGAGGCCATCGGTGTTGTAATAGCTCGGCATCACGCTGTCCGGGTTCAGGCGGCGCGCATCCACCACCCGCAGCCGAATTTGGCCTTCTGCAAGCCTGCTGCCAATCCCCGCAAGGTTTGGCCCGATGCTGCCCTGAAAACGCGGGTCACCAAACGGCCCGGCATGGCACAGCACACACAGGCCAAGCTGCCGGTTGGCCATGATGGCTTTGCCACGCGCTTCGTCGCCAGGCACTCCTGTCAGGGGCGCTGCAATGCTGTCGCCCACCACCGTGAAGCCAAACGCCGGCGTGGCCAGCAGCAGCAGCGCTGCCGCAACGGTTGGAAAACTAACCAAAGGCTTCCGCCGTGATGGCGCGGAACCACGCCTCTCCATAGCCCGCTTCCGCCACGCGCACTGCCGCAGACGCGTCCAGTGGGCTGATGCCCCCGGCGCCGTCGATGTCCGTGAGAACGCCGGCAACCGGGCGATACACGCCGGCCACGGAAATGCCGTAGCCCGGCGCCACCAGGCTGTAGCACGTATTGAGCAGCCGAGGCTCCACCGGTGCCACGCCGCTCAGCGCCCGGATGATGGCAGCCGCACAGGTCTTGCCCTGCGCATTGGCGGCGAAA
>JBBROR010000168.1:0-7089 GCA_038229175.1 Acetobacterales bacterium
GCAGCATCGCGCTCAGACACCGTCTGTGCAAACCGAGGCCGCCCCGCGCTCCATCCCGATGCCGCACACCACACCACTGTTGACACCAAAGTCTGAGGCAGCATCGCGCGAATTGCGTATCGCGTCACCTGAGCGCGTCATGGTCACGGCGGAGAACCCGGCGCAACGATCCGATCAGCCAGCGATTTTGCCTCTCTCGCCAAGCTCTGTGTCAGCACCCCCAACAGCCGCACCACTGACCCCAAGCGCTGCATCGCCCAGGCGGCAGGAAGCGGCACAAACTGTGCAAACGCCGTCCGCGGCGCTGTCGATATCCGTCTCTGCACCAACACCGCGCGATGCCGCGACAGGTGAGCTGCATAACCCTTTGCAGCCTGTCCGGGGGATACAATCGGCGCCCACCCCTCCTCCGCCGACAGCACGGCCGCACGTGACACAGCAGCCACGCATCCCCAGTGCACCGGCAAAATCCATCGCCGCCCCGATGCCGTCCCCATCCCAGGCCGCCCCCCCGGTGGCCCTGCCACCAGCCGCCCCGCAATCTTCATCATCCACCACAGGCCCGAGAGGTGGAGACGTCTTCCTCGACGGCACCCGGCTCGGCCACTGGATCGCTACAAGCCTTTCCCGCAGTGCCGGCCGCCCCCCATCCGGCACCACCGGCTTCGACCCGCGCCTCGGCGTCACCTGGCCCGGCACCCAACACGGCGGAGGTTGATCGTGCCCGTCTCATACCTCCTGCTCGGTCCCATCCTGTTTCAGGGTTTCGAGCTCCCCGAAAGCATCATTTGGGGCGGCGCCCAGTCACTTACCGTCCACCGTCTCCCCGGCGGCGCTCGCATCATCGACGCCATGGGTCGCGACGACGCCGACATAACCTGGTCCGGCATCTTCTCCGGCCCGGATGCCACCCTCCGCGCCCGTGCGCTGGACCTCATGCGCGCCGACGGCAGCGTCTGGCCGCTCACCTGGGAAAGTTTCTTTTACTCCGCCATCATCGCCCGGCTGGACATCGATCACTGCCGCCCGAACTGGCTGCCCTACCGCATCTCCTGCACGATCCTGCGTGACGAAGCGGCAAGCCTGCTGCTGCTGCCGATCTCCTTGGCTGCCAACGTCGCGCAAGACCTGGCCCAGGCCACCGCCCTCGCGCCGGCGGCGTCGCAGCCCGGATCAGCCGTCTCAGCCGATCTCGGCACGGCCTCCGATCTCGCCGGCCGGTCGGCGCAACAATCCACTGCCAATGCCTATTTCGCGCGGGCGGCCCGCAACGCCAGCCTCGCCTGAAGGAGCCCCCATGCGCATCCTCACCACAGCCGGCGGCACGTTGTTCCATGTCGCGGCCAGCGAACTCAACGATGCCACCCAATGGAATCGCATTGCCCAGGCGAACAACCTTTCCGACCCGATCCTGACCGGCCTCGTCACGCTCCTGATCCCAGACCGGGACCCACAGGGAGGTGACGGCATTGTCCGGTGATCTCCGCAAGCCCCGCCTGCGCGTCCTGGCCAACGGCTCCGAACTGCCAGGCGCCATTTCCGCCGAGATCACGTCCAACAACCACTACGCCGCCGACCGCTTCCACGTCAGCTTGCAGACAACCGCCACCGACGCAGCGATCTGGTCCGAAACCGACACCGCCTTGCTCGATGTCCAACTCGCACTCGACGGCCAATCGTTCATCAGCGTCATTCAGGGCGAAGTCGACCAGCTGCGCCTCAACCCCGCCACATACCGCCTGTCGCTCGAAGGCCGAGACCTCACCGCCCGCCTCATCGAGGCCCGGACCCAGGAAACCTTCGCCAACCAGACCGCCAGCGATATCGCAAATATCCTGGCCGCCCGCCATGCCCTCTCCGCTGACGTCAAACCCACCACAACGCCCGTCGGCGCCTACTGGCAGCTCGAACACGATCGCATCACGCTGGACAGCTTCAGCCGCGCCACCACCGAATGGGACCTGCTGGTCACCCTGGCCGGACACGAAGGCTTCAACGTCTGGGTCACCGGCACCACGCTTCACTTCCGCCCAGACGACGAAACCCAGCCCGCCCCTGTAACCCTCACGCCCTTGAACGTCATCTCGCTGGATCTTGAACGCGCACTGACCCTCGCCCACGACATCGAGGTAACCGTCAAAAGCTGGAACAGCCGCCAGGCCTTCGCCTTCACCCAGACCGCCCGCGCCACCAAATCCGGTGGCGGCCACCAAGGGCGGGCAGGCGGCGCATCCAAACTCCAACGATACGTCTACGTCGTGCCCAACCTGACGCCCGATGCCGCCCTCAAACTGGCGCAGAGCCGCCTCGCCGAACTCACCCGCCACGAGCGCGTGATCGACGCCGAAATGCCGGGCGAACTTACCTTTGCCCCGCGTCAGCAGATCCAGATCGCCGGCACCGGAACCGCCTTCGACCAGATCTACTGGATCGACGAAATTATCCGCCGCATCGATGTCAGCCACGGCTTCACCCAACGCCTGCGCGCCCGCAACGCCACAGTCGGCAGCCAATCCACATCCCCCACTGACCCAATCGGAGGCGCCACATGGACCGCTTCCTGAACGCCATCAAGGCCAGTGCCGCGGCGATGGACCGCACCAGCGCCCAACCCCGCTTCGCCGTTGTCACCAGCGTCGACCCCACCCGTCCCGCGGTGCGTGTCGCCTTGCAGCCCGAAGGCGTCATCACCGGCTGGCTTCCGGTGCTTTCCCCCTGGATCGGCGCCGGTTGGGGCATGTCCTGCCCGCCAAGTCCCGGTGACCAGGTTTTCGTCCTCGCCCAGGAGGGTGATTCGGAACACGGCGTGGTCATCGGCCGCGCCTGGAGCGACACCGCCCGAACCCCCCAGGCCGCACCTGGCGAACTCTGGCTGGTCCACCAATCCGGCGCGTTCATCAAACTGGCAAGCGACGGCACCATCCGCACCCAGGGCGACCTGCATCACACCGGCAACCTGTTCGTCACCGGCGACATCCAGTCCAACCAGAACATCCGCGCCACCCAAAACGTCGAAGCGGGCCAGAACATCGCAGCTGTCGTCAGCATCCGAGACAAAAGCGGCACGCTGGACCGCCTTCGCCAGCACTACAACGGGCACACCCATTTCGACCCGCAAGGCGGCTCCGTCAGCCAAACCAACGCCCCAGACTGAAAGGTCACACCCCATGGCCGACACGTCCCATCAATTCGGTGCCGATCTCGCACTGTCTCCCACCGGAGATCTCGCATCTGTCACTGGTGCCGCCCTCGGTCAGCAACGCGTACTTCGCCGCCTGCTCACTAACCCCGGAGACTACATCTGGAACCTCGATTACGGCGCTGGCCTCGCCCGGTTCGTAGGCCGGCCCGCCGATGCCAAAGGGATCGCAGCCGTCATCCGCAGCCAGATCTTCAAGGAGGCCAGTGTGGCCCGCACGCCCGAGCCCACCATCGATGTCCAGTCTGGTGCCACTGGCACGATCTACGCCCATATCCGCTACGCCGATGCCCATTCCGGCGAGACGCAATTGCTTTCCTTCCAGGCAGGAGCATGAACGATGCAGTTGCAGCTCCTTAATTTCCAAACTCTCGTCGCCAATGCCGCCGCCGCCGTACAAGGCTCCGCACGGCAACTGATCGACCTCACCATCGGCAGCACCCTGCGCGCGATCCTGGAGGCAAACGCCTCGCTCGCGCTGTGGATGCAGTGGCTTATCGTCCAGGTGCTCGCCAGCACCCGGGCCTCCACCAGCAACGGGCCTGACCTTGACACATGGATGGCTGATTTCTCGTTCGCTCGCCTGCCATCCTCACCCGGCGCCGGCCAGGCACTCTTTAGTCGCTTCACCCCCACCCAATCCGCGCTGATCCCAGCCGGCGCCACCGTGCGCACCACCGATGGCAGCCAGAGCTTTACCGTCGCCGCAGATCCTACCAACGTCGCCTGGGATGCAACGCGCTTCGGCTATGTCATCGGCGCCGGGATCGGCGGTGCGCTGCTGCCGATCATCGCCAGCACACCGGGCACGATCGGCAACGTCCAGGCCGCCAGCATCACCCTGCTTGCAACGGCCATCGCAGGCATCGACATCGTCTCCAACCCGGCACCTCTCGCCGGTGGGCTGGATGCCGAGAGCGACTCCGCCTTGCGTCTACGCTTCACAAGTTTCCTTGCCAGCCGCGCCCGCGCCACGCCGCTGGCCATCGGCCACGGCGTCCTCTCGGTCCGTCAAGGGCTCAGCTACACGTTGCAGGAAAACATGGCGCCCGACGGCAGCCTGCGCATGGGATACTTCATCGTCACCGTCGATGACGGCTCCGGCGCGCCGCCCCTGTCGCTGCTCAACCAGGTGGCGTCCGCGATCGAGGCGATGCGGCCCGTTGGCAGCGTCTACACGGTGCAGGCACCCACCGTCATGACAGCAAATGTTTCGCTGGCCATCACCACTGCCGACGGCAGTCCGCACGCCACCATTGCGGCCGGGGTCGCCCAATCGCTCATCGCCGCCATCAACACCCTGCCCATCGCCGCACCGCTGCCATGGTCCCGGCTGACCCAACTGGCCTATGCCGCCGACCCCACGGTCACCAACGTCACCGCCGTTCTGCTCAACACCGCAACCGCCGATCTCGTCCCGCAACCCTTCGGCCTCATCAAGGCTGGCACGGTTCAGGTGAACTGACATGGCCCTTCCCGGCGATCTCCAGGACATGCTCTACCGCCTCAAGGCAACCCTACCGGCCCGCTGGTTCCAGGGCGCCACCCCCATCCTCGACGGCGTGCTCAACGGTCTTGCAAACAACTGGACCCAGCTCTTCGCCCTGCTCAATTTCACCCGCCGGCAAGCCCGCCTCGCCACCGCCACCGACAGCTTCCTCGACGGGATCAGCCATGATGTCCTGGGCAGCCGCTTGCCCCGCCGCATCACCGAGCCGGACGCTCTCTATCGCCGCCGCATCGCCAAGGAAATCGTCCGCGAGCGCGGCACCCGCACCGCCGTCATCGCAGCTCTGGTCGACCTGACAGGTCGCGCTCCCATCGTCTTCGAGCCCACGCGCCCCGCTGACACCGGAGCCTGGAACGGCCCGCTCGGCTACGGGGCGGCCGGCGGCTGGGGCAGCCTGATGCTGCCCTATCAATGCTTCGTCACTGCCTATCGTGCCACGGGCAGCGGCATCGCCAGCGTTGCCGGCTATGGCGTCGCCGCCGGCGGCTACGGCCTGGGCGCCATCGAATACGCCGGCCTGTCCATGCTCACCGGCCAGGTCACCGACACCGATATTTCCCGGGCCATCACCGGCGTGATGCCTACCGCCACCATCGCCTGGACCCGGATCGCCAACTGATCCCGCCAGCGCCAACCAAAAGGCTCCCCCCAATGGACCGCGCCATCGTCTATCCGGGCAGCATCCCGCTCGACACTGATCTGCTCGCCACCAATCGAAACACCATGATTGCACTGGGTGCCCTCGCCCAGGCCACGCTCGGCACCTCTCCCGTGATCGATGGCCTGACGGTTTTCCCCACCATGCCAGCAACCCTCTCTGTCGTCTGCGGTCCGGGCAGCATCACGCAGTTCACCACGGTCGACCAGAATGCCTACGGCTCCCTCTCCGCCGACACGGCCGATGGCCTGCTGAAAATGGGCGTGAATCTTTCGTCCAGCACGATTGCGCTTGCAGCTCCCACCACCAGCGGCCAGGCCATCGCCTATCTGATCGAGGCCAATTTTCAGGAGAGTGACGCCAGCCCGGTCGTGCTGCCCTATTACAACGCGGCCAATCCCACCTCGCCGTATTTGGGTCCCAACAACACCGGCGCCGCACAATCCACCCAGCGCATCCAGAGGGTTCAGCTCCAGGTCAAGGCCAGTCCGCCGGCGACCATCGGCACCCAGGTCACACCCAGCGTCGATGCCGGCTGGTCCAACCTCGCCGTCATCACCGTCGCCTACGGCCAGACCCAGGTCACCGCCACCAGCATCGCGCAGATGCCAACCTCTCCCGCACTGCAGTTCAAGTTGCCATCGCTGCGGCCAGGATTCTCCCAACTGCAGTCGTTCACGTCGTCTGGCAGCTTCGTCGTGCCAATCGGCGTCACCCGCGCCCGCATCACGGTCATCGGCGGCGGTGGTGCAGGAGGGACCCATTCCAATCTTCCTGGCGGCGGCGGCGGTGGCGGGGCCACAGGCGTTCGAATCCTGTCGGGCCTCGCTCCTGGGGCCGTTGTTGGCGTCACCGTCGGCGCCGCCGGTGTCGCGTCAACGGGCGGTGCCACTGGCACGGGTGGCAATGGCGGCTCATCCAGCTTCGGTGCCTACGTCTCCGCCACCGGCGGCCTCGGCGGCGGCGGCGGTTCCAGTTCGACGACCACGGCGGGCGGTGGCGGTGGCACCTCCGTGGGCGGGGACCTAAATTTTGCCGGAACCTGCGGAACCGACAGCGTCATTCCAGCCGCGCGTGGCGGCGACGGCGGCGGCTCCGGCTCCGGACGAGGCACCACCGGCTATGTCCAGGGCCTGACAGCACAGGGCTACGGCGGCGGCGGCGGTGGCGGCGGGGCCAGCAACACCAGCGGCTCCGGCTCCGGCGCACCCGGCGGCAACGGCAGCCCAGGCCTCGTGATTGTGGAATACTGACATGGTAAATTTTGCACGCATCGAAACCGGCATTGTCGTCGAGTTGCTCACCGCGGAATCTGATCTTTCGACCATCTTTCACCCGGCACTGGACTGGCGCGAGGTCGATACCAGCGTCGACATCGGCTGGTGTCTCACCGATACGGGCTTCGAGGCGCCCCCACCCCCAAGCGTCATGCCGCAGGTCCACCCCACGCTGCCCCAGCTTCAAGCCGAGCTGACCATGCTGGTCGCCCGCTTCGAAGCACTCATAGCCGGCTAGGAGCACAACTTCATGACAACTCCAACGCCTGCAACCCATATCTGGCGCCCAAGCGGTGCCAGACTCTGCGTGCTGGACGGCTTCGTGCCCGTCCCCCGCGGCACCGTCCCCACCACACCCGCCCCGCTTGCCTGGCCCGCCAAGGACCCTGCAGACGTGCTCGACTACGAATTTGACATCTCGGCCGCCCTGCTCGGCAACAAGGGC
>JBBROR010000169.1:0-7079 GCA_038229175.1 Acetobacterales bacterium
ATGGCAACATTTTTGGGTGCCCAGCACCCGACCGGTCGCACGGCATGGGTCGGATCGAGCTTGCGCGCCACTGCGCAAGGCCTGCGGTGATCCACGACGGCAGCGGGCCCCGCTGCGCATGGGTCAGGCGACAAGAACTGCCTTCGTGACCAAAGCCTGCAAGCCCCTCAATGCCGCTTTCTTGATACAAGCCAAGCCAGGTTCGGATCGTATCGTCGTCCAGCAATAAAACCGAGGCGACAGCTTCGCAGCTCATACCCTTGTCCAACAGAACCTGAGCGTTCGCCCGCCGTGCCAGCCGATGCGCAACCGATCCATCACGGGCCAGCGCGATCAAATCTTGTCGGGATGCCGGATCCAGGAAGCCATGCCTTTTCATACGCTCAGTCGAATCGCGTGCACTCCCGTTTCGCCAGCGAAAAACGCGGATTTTCAGAAAGTCAGGTTATAGTGTTGGCTCGGTGGCTATCGATCCAGCCGCCTGCGGGGAACACAATGTCGATTTGGGATGAACGCAAGATCGATTGCCACCATCATGTGATCGACCCCGCGCGATTTCCGTACGCCAATGACACGGCCTATCGCCCGCATGGTCAGGAAGTGGCGCCGCTCGAGTTGCTGCTACAGGTGTTCGACAGTTTTGCCGTGCGATACGGCTTGGTGGTCGGCACCAATTCTGGCTACGGCACCAACAACCGCATCTTGCTGGATGCGATCCGACGTAGCAACAAGCGGCTGAAGGGCGTTGCAGTGGTGCCCAACAGCATCGGTATCGAGGCGCTCGCCCAGCTCAAGGCGCAGGGTATCGTCGGTGTGGCCTTCAATCCCTCGGCCTGGGGACTGGCGTTCTATCATGACGCGGCCCCGCTGGTGGCCAGGCTCGTAGAACTCGGCATGTTTCTCCAGGTGCAGACCGAGAAGGATCAGCTGGTGGAGCTGATGGCCCTCATCGGCCCCACCCAGGTGCGCATCCTGATCGACCATTGCGCCCGCCCAACGGTGCCGGCTGGTCTGAACCAGGCTGGATTCCAGAAGGCGCTGGAATTGGGCCGCAGCGGCCAGGCCTGCGTGAAGATCTCTGGCTATGCGAAGTTCTCCGAAACCTTCTGTCCACATCACGATGCCGAGCCGTATATCGCAGCCCTCGTCGAGGCGTTCACGCTGGATCGCTGCCTGTGGGGCTCTGACTGGCCCTATCTCAAGGCAGAACACCATATCGATTTCGGCATGATGCTCAAGCTGGTCGAAGCGTGGTTCCCCAACCCTTTGGACCGGGAAAAGCTGTTGTGGAAGACACCGTTGCGCCTGTTCGGCTTCGGTGCGAAAGCTGATTGACCCTTGCCTTCAACGACCTATGCTCTTGCCATGGCCAGGTCCGGGAAACTCAAAAAAAATGGCTCTTTGCTACGGCACCGGCGTGAGCAATCGCTCACGACGCGCCTGAAAGCATGACCGATTTTCTCCAGCTGCTGATCTCCGGCACCGCGACCGGCGCCACTTATGCACTTGCTGCACTCGGCTTTACCCTGTTGTGGCAAGCTTCGGGCACGATCAATTTTGCGCTTGGCGAAATGGTGATGCTGCCGGCGTTCATGATGCTGTTCTTCCTCGACGTGGCCGGTTTGCCGCTGGCCGTGGCATTCCTGCTGACCCTGGTGGTCTCGCTTCTTGTGCTGGGCGGAATGTTCAAGCTGCTGGTCGTCGATCCGCTGATCCGCCACGGCGTTATTCCGTTGGTGATTGCCACGTTGGGGCTGTCGATCGGGTTCAAAAACATCACCCGCGTGGCCTACAGCGCGCAGGTTTATACCTTCCCCTCGATTTTTCCGGACCGTTTGATCGACATCTTCGGCCTACGCGTCACGGTGGCAGAGATCGGCACGGGCCTGCTGGCGTGCGGGGTGGCGGTGGGTGTGCAGATCCTGCTGAGCCGGACCCTGACCGGCCGCGCGATGCAGGCTGTGGCGCAGAACAGGGATGGTGCGCGGGTGCTGGGCATCAACGCCAACCGGATGGTGATGTACGCCTTTTTGGTCAACGCGGCGCTCGCGGCGTTGACTGCCCTGCTGGTGACGCCGGTGTATCTCGCCAAGTTCGACATGGGCGACACGCTGGGCACCAAGGCGTTCTATGCCGCCATCATCGGCGGCTTCAACAACAGTCGGGGCGCGCTACTCGGCGGCGTGTTGGTGGGCGTGCTGGAAAACCTGGTCGGCGCCTATATTTCGCCAGGCTACAAGGAGGGCGTGGCGCTGCTGCTGTTCCTGGTGGTTATCGTGTTCCGCCCACAGGGCCTACTCGGCAAGCCCGAAGACCGCAAAGTATGATGCGGATGCCCGCCATCATGCGCTGGAGCCTGCTTGCCGCGGCGGTGGTGGCCATCGGCATATTGCCGACCTCGCTGAAAAGCTACGGCATCTATATCGTCACCCTGTGGGCGGTGTATGTGATCGCCGGCCTCGGGCTGAACCTCACCGTCGGCTATGCCGGGCAGATCTCCCTGGGGCAGGCCGGGTTCCTGGGTATTGGCGCATACACGGCGGGGCTGATGGCCAAGCTTGGGTTCTCCTACCTGCTGATCGTTCCGGCCAGCGGGTCGCTGTGCTTCCTGGTCGGTCTTGGCCTCGGTTTTCCAGCACTGCGCGTGCAACACCATTACCTCGCCTTCGCGACCCTCGGCTTCAACTTGCTGTGCTTCCTGGTGTTCCGAAACGAGGAATGGCTAACCGGGGGCACCTTCGGCATGAACGACATTGCCCGGCCGGTGCTGTTCGGCTGGCGCTTCTCGCGGCCGGCAGATTTCTTCCAACTCACCTTTTGCATCCTGGTGATGCTGGCGGTGGCCATGGCGCTGCTGCTGCGATCGCCTTGGGGCCGTGCGTTCGCGGCCTTGCGTGACAACCCGATCCGCGCCGAAAGCGTGGGTATCAACACCACATTCTACACGCTGATGTCGTTCGCGATTGGGGCCGCCTATGCCGGCGTGGCGGGCGCGCTGTTCGCCCCGCTGGTCGGCTTCATCGAGCCGGCCTCGTTCAACGTCACCAATTCGCTCGCGATGTTGTTGATGGTGATTGTCGGTGGACAGGGACGCTTCTTCGGGCCGGCGCTCGGGGCCGTCATCGTCGTGCTGCTCCCCGAATGGCTGCGCTTTGCCGCGGACTGGTACCTGGCGGTGTTTGGCTTCATGATCGTTGTCATGATGGTCTGGCTGCCCGGCGGGCTGCTTTCGCTGCCGGACCGGTGGAGGCGTCCATGACCGCCCTGCTGGACGTTACCGACGTGCACAAATCCTACGGCGCGATCCGAGCGGTGGATGGCGTGAGCTTCAGTGTCAACGCCGGTGAGATCCTGGGCGTGATCGGCCCCAACGGCAGCGGCAAGACGACACTGTTCAACACCATCCTGGGCCAGGTTGCGCCAACCTCGGGCCGGGTGCTGTTCGAGGGCGAGGACATCACCGGCCTGCCCGCCTTGCGTCTGGCCCGGCGCGGCATCGGTCGAACGTTCCAGAGCCTGCAGGTGTTCGGCAAGCTTTCGGTGCGCGACAACCTGATCGCGTCTGGCCAGGAATTCCTCGACAGCGCAATGCTGCGCATGTTCGGCCGCCCCGATGCCGGGCTGGGCACGCGAGCCGACGAGATGATCGAAATGTTCAAGCTCGGCCACGTGGCCAAACTGCCGGCGGGCAGTCTGTCCTACGGGCAGCAAAAGCTTGTCGATATCGCCATGGCCTTTATGCCCGCACCGCGCCTGGTGCTGCTCGACGAGCCGTGCGCCGGCGTCAATCCGGCGTTGATCGAGGAATTGCTGGCGTTGCTGCAGCAGCTGAACCGGGAGCAGGGCGGCAGCTTTATCGTCATCGAGCACAACATGGATTTCATCATGCGGCTGTGCGGCCGGGTCATGTGCATGGCGCAGGGCGCGGTCCTGGCGGTCGGCAGTGGCGAGGAGATCCGGTCCAATCCTGCGGTGTTGGAGGCCTATCTTGGCGACTGACCTGATCCGCTTCGACCGCGTAACGGCAGGCTACGGCAGCCTGATGATCCTCAATGGGCTCACCTTCTCCGCCAACATGTCCGAAATCACGTTGTTGATCGGCCCGAACGGAGCCGGCAAGTCGACGGTGCTCAAGACATTCTTCGGCTTCGTCAGCCCGCGTGAAGGACAGATCCTGTTCAAGGGCGAATCGGTCGGTGGCAAGCAGCCGGCGGACCTGCTGCGCCGCGGCATCGTCTTCGTGCCGCAGGGCCGCAATCTGTTCCCCGCCCTGACGCTTTGGGAAAACCTTGAACTTGGCGCCATCACACTTCCCCGCGCCGAACGACCGCGGCGGATGCAGGAGGTGCTGGACCAATTTCCGCAGCTCGGCCAACGGCTGCAGTCGGCCGCGTCCTCGCTGTCCGGCGGCGAGCAGAAACAGTTGGAGATCGCTCGCGCGCTGCTGCTGCGCCCCTCCGTCATCCTGATCGACGAGCCGTCGATCGGTCTGTCGCCCAAGGTCAGCCAGGGCGTGTTCCGGTTGCTGCGCCAACTCGCGGATGCCGGCACCTCGGTGTTGATGGTGGAGCAGAACGTACGCAGCGCGCTGGGCGTCAGCGACCGCGTGCTGTTGCTCGAAGGCGGGCGGCTGGTGATGGAGGGGCCGGCGGCCACCTTCCTCAACGACCCCGACCTCAACCGCGTATTCCTCGGGAGTGCTGCGAAGCAGGCCGGAGCGGCCAAACAGAACGGGGCGCACTAACGCGCCTTCAACAAGACTTCAGGGAGACTTCCCATGATCCAACGCCGTGCCACCATCAAACTCGCCGCTTCAGCCCTAACCATACCAATCCTCGGTGTTGGCCCTGCGCATGCTGCCGAGACGGTGAAGATGATCGACGACGTCGAACTTTCGGGGCCTGGCGTGACCTCCGGCTCGATGTGGAAGAACGGCGTCGACATGGCGATCAAGGAGATCAATGCCGCCGGCGGCATTCTGGGTCGCCAGATTGTGGTTACCCACCAGGACAACCAGAGCCAGGCGCAGATCGCCAAGGCCGTCGCCATCAAAGCGATCGATGACGAGCCCTATGTGCTGCTCGGGCCGATCTTCTCCGGCGACGTCAACGTGGCCAGCGTCGTGGCCGAGGACGCCGAGACGCCGATGTTCATGGGCGGCGAGGCTGCGAACCTCACGCAGCAGGGCAAGAAATACCTGTTCCGCAGCTCGCTCAGTCAGACAGCGGCGATGCCGAAACTGGCCAACTTCATGCAGAAAAGCGGCATCAAGTCGGTGGCGATGGTTTGGATCTCCAACGACTTCGGCAAGGGCGGGCACGATGCCATGCTCAAGGAGCTGAACGCCCGCGGGATCAAGGTATTGGCCGACATCCCGACCGAGCCGGGCCAGATGGACTACACCTCGGTGGTGGTGAACGCTGTCAAATCCGGCGCGGATGCGCTGTTCAGCTACAAAAACGAGGAGGAAAGCGCCCGCTTCCTGATCGCCCTGCGCAAATACGGCTACGACAAGCCGGTGCTCGGCGAGACCGTGCTGGTCAGCCAGCGGGTGATCGAGTTGGCAGGCACAGCCGCCAACGGCGCCAAAGGGCATGTCGGCCTTACGGTCGATGCGCCGAACCCGCTGGTGCAGGCCTATGGCGCCAAGTTCAAGACCGCCTACGGCTACGCCAGCGATCACAACGGCATCAAGGGCTACACGTCGATCTATCTGATCAAGGCCGTGACGGAGAAGCTTGGCAAGTTCGACCGCAAGGCGCTGGCCGCAGCCATTCATGGCGGCAGCTTCTCGGCCAAGCAGCATCCGGGCCTGTTGCTCGATGTATCCTTCGACGCGGCCGGTGATCTCGACCGCGAGAGCTATCTGGTGGAAGTTCGCGACGGCAAGCAGGTGGTCACCGAGATCCTGCCGGCGCTGGGCAACAAATAAGGCAAACGACATGAGCGGGCAGCGAGAGTTCAAGGCGGCAGGTTTGGTCGGCTGGCCAGTGGTCTAGTCGATCCCCCCAGTTGCATCGTTACTGGCTGGAGAAATAGGGCCTTCCTGGCGCGCATCTGCCCACGCCGGTCCAGGTCGGACAGACGGAGGCCGCATTACGCGGCCTCCGTGCACTCGACTTGGCCAGCTGCAACGTGACCTTGCAGCACAATGAGGAAGCAGCGCGTCGCATGGACCGTCTCGATGCGGCGGGCAAGCGGATGGGGCGATCAGCCTGGTGGTGGTGGAGGCGGACGGTTCGCTCTGCGGCTACAACAAGGACGGATATGGCTTCATCGGAAACCTGAAGGACGGCAAGGCGGATTGGCGGGCCGATGCCGGGGCGATCGTGGAGCTAGGCGCCGGCGGTGGGGCACGCTCGGTGGTGGCGAGCCTTTTGGAGGAAGGGGCGCAGGAGCTCCGTCTGCTGAACCGCACCGCGCCCGTGCCGAGGCACTGGTGATAAAGTTCGGGTAATTGCTCATCCCCCTGTCTGACGGCTCCCTTGACACGACCACGGCGAAGTCGGTTCGCAGAGAGGCAGGGATGTCGAAGTTCTACTTTCCCTTTCCCGCGATGGTCTGATCACGCTGATCCAGGCGAAAGCCTTACAGATTGCGGCGCTGAGCGCGCGCATCAGCGAACTCGAAGCCAAGCTCGCCGTGCCGTCGAAGACCCCAGACAATCCCAGCCTGCCGCCGTCGAAGGGCCAGAAGTCGACCCTTCCTGCCTGCATTGCGACCACGCGCTCAGCCCGGCCAATATGGGCGACATCCACGCCTATGATCACGTCGATCTGCCGCCGATCCAGCCGATCACAACCCGCATCCACCGACATCGCGGTGTCTGCCCTTGTTGCCACAAGACCGTGATCGCGCCCGCGCCCGCTGGCATGGAGCCCGGCTCGCCGTTTGGCCCCGGCATCGCAACCCTGGTCCTGCATCTGCACATCACCCAAAGCGTTCACTTACGAGCGGCTGTCGCGGCTGTTGGGCGAAGTGTTCGGCCTGGCCATCAGCGAAGGTGCCATCGCCAACATCCTGGCACGCGCTGAGAAGCCGTTGCTGGCGGCCTGCGTTCCGATCGCCGCCGCCCTGCG
>JBBROR010000170.1:0-7017 GCA_038229175.1 Acetobacterales bacterium
CCGCGGCACGGCAGCTTGCCAAAGAAGCCGATCGCCACGGCCTAGCCCCTGATCGCCCAGAGCTCGAGCCGCAGCCCCGGAAAGTCACCGGAGATATGCAGCGCGAAACCACCGGAGCTTTGCATGTGCTGCCAATGCGCCGAGTTGCGATCCAGCTCGAAATAACTGGCCCCCGCATAGAACGGGATCTGCCGCGGGGCCACCGGCAAGGCCCGCACGGCGATGCCGGGCAAGGCCGAGTTCACCAGGCTGGCGATCTGCTCGACAGCGCCGATCTTGACCTGTGACGGGAACAGCCGCCGCAGGTTCTCGGTCGGCATCTCCGCCTGCACGCACAGCACGAACAACGACCCGCGCAAAATGGTCCGATCGACGATCTGGCCCACATGCACGCCATGCCGCCGCTCCTGCAACGGAATCGGCACCGCGGTCTGGTTGATCACGGCAGACAGCGAGCGCCGAAGATCCGCCACCACCGGCGCGTAGCTGCGCTGCAGATCATCATGGCGATAGCCCGGATACGTGCCGGGCCTGCGTGTCGTCTCGGTGAAGGTTGCGAACTCGCCGGCCATCTGCACCAAGGCCGCGTAGAAATCCTCGGGGTGCAGATTGCCCGACCCCGCCCAATGCTCCATCAGCTTCTGCCAGCGGTTGACCGATTGCAGCAGCAGGAAGTCCGAAACCTCGGCCACGCCCTGTGCCCCCGGCGCTGTCATCCGGGCCGCCAACGCCTCGCCGCGCTGGTTCAACATGCCCGACAGTTCGGCGATCAGGCCAGACAGCGGCGTCACGGCCGCACACAGCAGGGCAGGGGCGATCCAACGCTCATCCAAGGTCACGCGCCGATCGGCCGCCACCTCCACCACCCGCGCCAGGCCGATGCACAAATAGCCCGCGCGGTCGTCGGTCTCCAGCATGTAGCGCAGCCGCAGCCGGCCCACCTGCAACGCCGCCGCCTGCGGCGTGGGCGAATGCGTGTCATAGGCCTCGAACTCCCGCAGCCCGTAGCGTCCTTCGCTGCCCGCCTCGGTGGCGATCTCCACCGCCCCCATCTGGCGCACCGGCACCGCCAGATACACCACCGCGTTGCGCGCACTTTCGGGAAGATCGAGCGGCGCCGGATGATCGGTCTCGCCCGGCAGCGAGAACGCTGTGCCATCCTCGAACACGCCACTGGCCGATGACAGCGCGAACCTGCCGGTGGCCAGCAGGTCGCGGTCCACCATCATCGTGGTCACGCCCCAGGGATACGCCCGCAGCCCGGCCGTCGCTCCGCGCAACGCCTGCTCCAGCCAACGATCCTGCTGCTGGAAATGCTGCGCCCGCAGAAACATGCCTTCCTGCCACACAACGCGGTTCGTCCAGGTCATGGCGTGTGGCTCATGGCAGCGGTTTCTCCCTGCGTGGCATCGACTTTGCCGTCTCGTTACGCAGGTGTGAGTGTTACCCTGAGAGCGTCCGTCCGCACCACCAACTTCGTGACACCATTGCGCGCCACCGGCGCCGTCACCCGCCACACGGCACGGTCGATATCCCGGAAAATGGCGATGATCCCCACAAACTGCGCGTTCGGCAGCAACGCATGGGTGAGCGGACGGGTCTCGCCGGGTGCGATCACAAACTCCTCCGAAACAGCGGAATCACCGCCCAACGTCGCCTTGTCCCGCTCGATCAGCGCAAACGCATCGGCGCGCTCGAACTTCGCCGTGCCGGTCAGCTCATACAGCCGCAGCGCGATCGGAGAAGCCTTGCCCGAGCTGTCGGCATTCTGGCTGGCACCCCCGATGATCGTCAGCTCAAGCACCGGCGGCGGGGGCGGCTCCTTGCCGCCGCACGCGCTGAGCAGAAGCGGTGTCCCGATCAGGGCAGGCACCGAAAGCAACGCGCGACGCGAAAAGACGGCCATTATCGGGTTTCCTTGTCGGACGCTTCACGCAGCGCCAGTTCATAGGCACGGGCAAACGCCTTGCCGAACACGCTATCGAAATCATCGGCCAAAGCGAGGCTGATGTCGTGATGAAGTTTTTCGTAAAGATCGAACGCCCGCGCCCGGCGCTGCGCCGGGATCAGCCCACCGGCCTTCTCGCCCTCCTCGCGCAACGGCTGCGGGTCGAGCCGCTTGAGCAAGGCCCGCACGGCCGACTGCATGGCGGCCATCGTGGCCAGTTCGTGCATGCGGATGTCGCGCAGGGCGTCCGCCACCGCTTCGGCGGCGGGCATGTCGGTGCGGCGGCCGGCGCCCAGCAGGGCCACCAGCGCGTCATCGTCGCCGGCGGAGAATTTCAACGGATTGTTGCCGCGCGCCCGGATCATCGTCTGCTCGATGCGGAACTCGCTCTTGACGGTGGCGCGCGCGATCAAGGTCTGGCGGATGCCGCCCACCGCGGCGCGGAACGCGGCCCCCAGGCCCACCATCGCCGCCACGGGATCGGCAGGGCGGACATCGTCCAATCCCGCCCCTCGGAGAAAGGCCGCGAACAGATCCTCCTGTGCCTGTGCCTGTGCCGGTGCCGGAGCAGGTAGCGGCGGGCCGGCATGGGCTTGCGCAACCGGCGGGGCCGCAACCGGCGGGGCCGCGGCCGGAACCTCGATGGCCCGCTGCGCCGTCACCCGCGGCGGCACCAGGAAGTCCTGCTCCAGGAACGGATTGCCCGCGGGCGTGGGCGTCGGCGCCCCGGGGGGCGGGGCCGCAAGCGGTGCCGCGAAATCGATGGCCCAGTCATCCGGCAGCCGGCTGACCCCCGGCGGCTGGAACACATCGGCAACGGCCGGCGTGTGGTCGGCCAGTGTGGGACCGCTGAAGCCGATATCGTCCGCATCCGCCGCCATCGGATCGAAATCCGCCGGCAGCGCCGCACCGGAGCCGAACATCGACGAACCCTGGCCGGGCGGCTCGCCGCGCAGCAGCGGATCGGACTGGAACGCCCCACTCCGGCGCTGCGGCGTGGGGCTTGCGAAAGGGTCGTCGCCGAACGGATCTACGGCGAACGAGCGTTGGGCGAACGGTGCCGGCGCGAAGCCTGATGCCGGCGGAGCGGCCTCAGCCCGGCCGGCAGGCGCCGCGAAGCCGGCCTGTGCGCCATCCCCCAGTCGCAATTCCATTTCGTAGCTGCCCAGCCGCAGCCGGTCGCCATCCTGCAGCGCGTGCAGCCGCCCTGGCCCGATCGCCTCCCGCTCACGGTTGACGAAGGTGCCGTTGCTGGAAACATCCGCCACCTGCCAGCCGCCCTGCCGGAACGCGATCACGCAATGCCGCTTGGACAGCACGCGGTCGGGGTCCGGCAGCACCCAGTCGTTTTCCGTGCCACGGCCGATCGAAAGCTCGCCCCCGGTCACCTTGCGGGTTTGCGGGGGCACACTGTCGGGGCAGCGCAGGATCGAGATCGTCAGTGTCATGGGCATCAGCCTGCCAGATCGGTGCTTGCGGGCAGAATGGCCGAATCTGGTGCCGATACGCAAACCGCCGCCACCGCCGGGCAGCTGCTGCCTTCCGCAGTGCCGTCAGAAAAGCAAAAATATCGAAATGCCAGCCTGTTGTTCATGCCATTTCAATCACACAACACCTAATCGATTTTGGCCATGTCGAAGAAGGCGCTTGGGAGGGCGGCGGCACGCAATGGAGTTGCACCAGCGGCGCGGCAAAAATCACGTCAAGTCCCTCATCATTGGTCTCAACTCATTCCCGCATGCTTCAGAAATCAATATTTTGTTGCGTCATTCGCAGTGAATTTGCATTTAGGCCTTGCCGAGCGCGGTTTGCTTGTGCGTGACCTTTTCGTGAGGATGGATGCATCCAGCGCGTTGCAAGAAAAAATTGAGCTGCGGTGAAATGCTTTGATGGAGCGGCCTGTGTGTATTTTCCCGATACCATTCGATCCGATGCGCGTCTCCGCAATGATATGGGCAAAGCCGTGATCCGCACGATCCTGCTCGGATCGGTCGCGTGCGCTATTGGCTTGGGACCCATATTTTCTCCTGTTGGTCTCGCGCAAACGGCGCCCGGCGTGAATATTGTGCCGCAGGGCACGCCCTTGCCGCGGATCCTGCCGCCTGAGCCCGCAAAAGTGGCCCCCGGCCTTCTGGAGCCATCCCCGCAGCCTTTGGCGCAGCCCCTGCCAGGCGCCACCGTCCAGGTCAGCGGTGCCGAACTGCGCGGCTCCACCGTGTTCCCGCCCGGCCGCTTCGCGGCGGACCTTGACGGCCTGCGCGGCCCCGTCGCGCAAAGCCGGGTGGAGGAGGTACGCGCTGCCATCCTGCAGGCCTATCGTGCCGACGGCTATGTGTTCACCGCGGTATCGGCCAGCCTGGACAGCGCCGGCCGCCTGATCTTCACCGCCACCGAAGGCCGCATCGTCGAGGTCAAGCTCGACGGCGACATCGGCCCTGCCGGCGTCCAGGTCCTGCGCTTCCTCAACCGCCTGACGGAATCCCCCGTTCTGGACGTCGCAACGCTGGAGCGTTGGCTCCTGCTGGCGCAGGACGTGCCGGGCATCACCCTGCGCACCGTGCTGCGGCCGTCCGCCGGCGATCCCGGCGCGCTGTCGCTGGTGGCCCAGGTGTCGCGTCGCAAGTTCTCCGGCCTCGCCACCGCCGACAACCGCGGCTACAAGGGCACCGGCCCCGAGCAGGTCCTGGCCTCCATCAGCGCCAACAGTTTCACCGAATATGGGGAGCGGACGGACGCCACCTTCTTCTACACCGCGCGCAGCACGGAACTGTTCGGCCAGGTGGCAACCGAACTATTCCTTGGCGCGTCCGGCCTGAAACTGCGGGTCTATGCCGGCCGCGGCACCACCGATCCCACCGGCTCGCTGGGCCAGATCGGCTATCACGGCGACACCTTCGTCGCCGGCACCTCCCTCAGCTATCCGGTCATTCGCAGGCGCCAGCAAACCCTCACCGTGGGCGCCTATTTCGATGCGCTCGAAGGCAGCGTCGACACCGGCACGAATGGCAACGTCACCCGCGCCAGTCGCGACAACCTGCGCATGATCCGACTCGGTGCCGACTATGCGGTGCGGGACACGCTGCTGGGAGATGCGCGCAGCGCGGTCACGGTGGCCGGCATCCGCCTGTCCCAGGGCCTCGGCGCGCTGGGGGCCAGCAGGCAGAACGATCCGTTGGCCGGTCGCGTCGGCCAGCGACAGGATTTCACCAAGGTCAGCTTCGAGGCCAGCCGCACGCAGGCCCTGTTCAGCCCCTGGCAGGATGCCACGGTGGCGGTCCAAGGAATCCTGGCCGGCCAATACACCCAGGACGTGCTGCCGTCGGCCGAGAAATTCTATCTCGGCGGCCTGCGTCTCAACCGCGGCTTCTATTCCGGTGAAGTCACCGGCGACCGTGCGCTTTCCGCGGCGTTGGAGGCGCAGCTGAACACCAGCGTCAACCTGCCCGCACCCGGCGGAGACGCTGCCGCCTTCGATCTCGGCCTGCAGTTCTACACCTTCTATGACTGGGGCCAGACCTGGGAGGCGCGGAAAACGGATCGCAACGTCCGCCTGGCATCGGCCGGTGGCGGTGTGCGGATGTATTTCCCGCAGGGCATCGAGCTTGATCTCGAGGGCGTTGGCCGCCTGACGCGCCGTCCGCAAGGTTCGAGCGGCAGCGTCTCGGCGCTGTCCCCATCGGGGTTCTATTGGCGACTGGTGGGTCGTTTCTGAACTGACATCGCGGCCGTGCGGCCAGGGTCAGAGGTCCGGGCGATTGCAGCCCTGCGGCGCTAGGGAGAGTGGTATGGGCGTGACGTCAGGCGATCGCACGGTAAACCACATTTTGAACGGCGTCGTGATGGCGCCGGCAAGGTCGCGCAAACGGCCCATGCTGCTGGGCGGCACCGCCTTGCAGGCGGCGTTCGTCCTGGGCCTGTCCGTCACGGCCCACGCCCAGGGCGTGCCCACCGCCCTGGTGGGTCGTGCGGCCAATCTGTCCGCCAACGCCTTGCCCACCGGCGGCCATGTCGTGGCCGGCAGCGCCAACATCGCGCAGTCCGGCACCACGCTGAACGTCACACAAAGCTCCAACAACGCCGGCATCAACTGGCGCAGCTTCGATGTCGGCTCCGCCGGCACCGTCAACTTCACCGCACCATCGGCGCAGTCGCTCACCATCAACCGCGTGGTGGGGCCCGATCCTTCGGTGATCGCCGGGCGCATCAACGCCAACAACCAGCAGGTGCTGATCAACCAGTCCGGCGTGCTGTTCACGAATGGCGCGCAGGTCAACGCGGCGTCGCTGGTGGTGTCGGCCATCGGCATCACCGATGCCAACCTCAAGGCGGGCCGGATCGTGCTGGACCAGCCGGCCAGGCCCGGTGCGGCGGTTGTCAACCAGGGCCACATCACCGTGGCGCAGACAGGACTTGCAGCGCTGGTCGCACCACAGGTGATCAATTCCGGCGTCATCCAGGCCAGGTTCGGCCGCGTGGTGCTGGCCGGCGCCGAGGCCGCCACCGTCGATCTCTACGGCGACGGCCTGATGTCCATCGATATCACCAGGCAGGTGTCCACCGCGCCCACCGGGCCGGACGGCAAGCCCGTCACGTCGCTCGTCACGAACACCGGCACCATCATCGCGCAGGGTGGCACGGTGCTGCTGACGGCCCAGGCTGCCGAAGGGATCATCACCAACCTGGTCATGGCCGGCGGCAGAATCTCCGCCAATTCAGTGGCGGACGGCTCGGCCGGCGGCCGCGTGGGCCAGATCGCCATCACCGCCACCGGTGGCAGTGTGGGCGTCACCGGCGTACTGTCCGCCCAGGGCCGTGCAGCCGGCACCAAGGGCGGCACCATCGAGGTCAATGCCAGCGGTGCCGCAAGCATCGGCGCGAAGGCCAGGATCAACGCGTCCGGCACGTCTGGCGGCGGCACCATCGCCATTGGCACCACCGTGGCACGGGCCAAGGCCGGCCCGGGCACAACGGCACATGTTGCAGCCCAGGCGATCATCGCAGCAGGAGCCACTCTCGCGGCCGATGCCACGCAAAGCGGCCCCGGCGGCAACGTCACGATCCTCAGCACC
>JBBROR010000171.1:0-6988 GCA_038229175.1 Acetobacterales bacterium
GCCAAGCACCGGCACCTTCGTGCGTTCGAACATCCGCACGCCGCGGCGGGCGTCGATCAGGGCGATGTCCTGCGGGGTGGAGACGATGACGGCGCCGGCGAGGCTTACGCGTTGGGCCATCGTAAGCTGGGCGTCACCGGTACCGGGGGGCATGTCCACCAGCATGATGTCGAGCGCACCCCATTCCACCTGGCCCATCATCTGTTCCAGTGCGCCCATCACCATGGGGCCGCGCCAGATCATCGGCGTTTCCTCTTCCACCAGGAAGCCGATCGACATCGCCTTGAGGCCCCATGCCTCGAGCGGCATCATTCTGTCGCCGCGCACTTCGGGTTTCCGATTGAGCCCCAGCATGCGCGGCAGCGATGGGCCGTAGATGTCGGCGTCCAGCAGCCCGACGCGCAGGCCGAGTTGCGCCAGGGCCACCGCAAGATTGACCGCGGTGGTGGATTTGCCGACGCCGCCCTTTCCACTCGCAATGGCCACGATCGCCTTCACGTTTGGGAGCAGGACCGGCTTGGACGGCGGGGCCGCCGGCGCCGGGCCCGCCTTGTGGCCGGTCAGCACGGCGGAGGCGCTGCGCACGCCGGGCACCATGGCCAGGGCGCTCTCGGCCGCCAGCCGCACAGGCTCCATGGCCTGCGCCTTTGCGCGGTCGGTCAGCAGGCTGACCTGCACCAGGCCGTCGCGTAGGCTGATGTCGCCGACCAATCCGGCGGCCACGATGTCGCGGCCGGTGTCGGGATCGATCACGCGGGCAAGTGCTGCGCGCAGAATGTCAGTGGTTGGCGTGTGGGTGAGCGATGGCATTGCCTTGAAAACCTTTGATCGCCGGTCAATATGGGTGGCTCAAGCGATATGGCGGAACAAGGCGGCAATGCCAATGGCACCGACTGTGTTGATGCGCGATCAATACCCAAAAGGAGCAGGCCGGCACGATGAGTTGGATTAATCGCGGCTCCTCGGAGAGGCCGATAAATGGCCTTGCACCGACACGTGGCCTGATGGTGCTGAACAATCCCTGGGGCACGCCACCGTCGGGCGACAAACCCGATCCCGAACCGACGCGCCCGGAGCGGCCACGCAGCCCGTGGGGACCGCAAAACGGCAATGGCGGCGGCAATCGGGGCGGCAACAACGGCAATGGCCAGCGTCCGCCGGAACTCGATGAGATCATCGCCCGCGCCCAAAAGGCAATTCGTGGCGTGCTGCCGCCCGGGTTCGGCGGTGGCGGACGGCCGCGCGGCCCGAACGGCTCGGGTGGCGGCGGTGGCGAATTCATCGCAAGCCTTGGCCTGCGCGGGATAGGCTTCATTGTGCTGGCCGTGGCCGGCGTGTGGCTCGCCAGCGGCTTTTACCGGGTGCAGCCGGACGAGCAGGGTGTGGTGCTGCGCTTTGGCGCGTTCGACCGCACCACGTTGCCTGGCCTGAACTACCATCTGCCTTGGCCGGTGGAGAGCGTGATGCGCCCTGCAGTGACACGCATCAACCGCATCGACATCGGCTACCGCTCCGGTTCGGGCGACGCGCGCACGGTGTCGGGCCGCGACGCTCCGCTGCGCGATGTGGGTCCGGAAAGCCTGATGCTGACCGGTGACGAGAACATCATCGACATCAACGCGGCCGTGTTCTGGCGCATTCGCGATGCCGGGGCATTCCTGTTTGCCACCCGCAATCCGGCCATCACGGTAAAATCCGCCGCCGAATCGGTGATGCGCGAAGTGATTGGCCGCACGCCGATTCAGCCGGCGCTGACTGATGCCCGTGCGCAGATTGAAACGGCAGTGGCCAAGGGCGTGCAGGCGATTCTCGACCAGTATGGCTCGGGCGTGGAGATCACACAGGTGCAGTTGCAAAAGGTCGATCCGCCGGCTGCCGTGATAGAGAGTTTCCGCGACGTGCAGCGCGCCAACACCGATGCCGACCGTATGCGCAACGAGGCAGAGAGCTATCGCAACGACATCGTGCCGCGGGCGCGAGGCGACGCGGCGCGGCTGACGGCGGAGGCCGATGGCGCAAGGCAGAGCTCGATCGCCGAGGCCACCGGCCAAGCGAAGCGCTTCCTGTCGGTTCTGAAAGCCTATGAGGCCGCCAAGGACGTGACGATGCAGCGGCTTTACATCGAGACCATGCAGGAGATCCTGTCCAAGACGCCGACTGTGGTTGTCGATGCCGGGGCGCAGGGCGTGGTGCCTTATTTGCCGTTGGGCGAGGCGGGGCGGATTGTGCCGCCGGCCCCAGCGGTGCCTGCCCCTGTCCTCAATCCACCGGCGCCGCCGCGGGGAGTTGTGAAATGAGCGCGCTTTCCAATCGGATCGGCCTCGGCGCGATTGCCCTGGTGTTCGTGGGTGTGATTGCCGCGGGCTCTGCGCTGTTCACCGTCAATCAGACGGAGCAGGTGTTGATCACCCGCCTTGGCCAGCCGCGCCGGATCATCACCGAGCCTGGGCTGCACGTGAAGGTGCCGCTGCTGGACACGGTGATCAGCTTCGATCGCCGCCTGCTGGACTACGAGTTGCCGCCCGAGGAGGTGATTTTGGGCGACCAGCGCCGGCTGATCGTGGACAGTTTCACACGATTTCGCATCACCGACGCCTTGCGCTATTTCCAGGCGGTGGGTGCGACGGAGGATGGTATTCGCGGCCGGCTGAACTCGGTTGTGTCATCCTCGCTGCGCCGGGTGCTGGGCAACGAACAGCTTTTGAACGTGCTGTCGTCCAATCGCACCCGGATCATGGCGTTGATCCGCGACCAGGTGAACACTGAAATGGCTGGGTTCGGCGTTCAGGTCGAGGATGTTCGCATCCGCCGCGCCGACCTGCCGGATGAGAACACCCAGGCCATTCTGCAGCGGATGCAGTCCGAGCGTGACCGTGTGGCGCGTCAGGCGCGGGCGGAGGGCGCCGAGGCGTCGTCGCGTATCCGCGCCGATGCGGAGCGTGAGCGCACCGTGCTTCTGGCCGATGCCCGAGCCACGGCAGACAATCTGCGTGGCCTTGGCGAAGGCGCTGCCATCGCCACCTATGCAGATGCCTTTCAACGAGATCCGCATTTCTTTGACGTGTGGCGCACGTTGCAGGCCTATCGTGATGCTTTCGGGCATGGCGGGTCGCGGCTGGTGTTGTCGCCGAACGCGGATTTCCTGAAATTGCTGCGCGAGGCACCGAAACCGGCGCCCAATGCAGCGCCTTAACTTGTTCTTAAATGCTTTCAGAGGATAATTGACCGTGAACTTGGTTCCGACCCGTCTTCTGCGTGTGATTGCCGTGGCCGGCGCTGTGCTGGTGGCAAGCCCGGCCATGATGCAACCTGCCGCCGCGCGGCCTGCGCCGGAGGGGTTTGCCGATCTTGCGGCGCGGCTGCTGCCCGGGGTTGTCAACATCGCCTCCACCCAGATGCTGAAGGCGAGTTCTGATCAGGGGCCGGAGATTCCGAGCTTCCCGCCGGGCTCGCCGATGGAGCGGTTCTTTAAGGACTTCATGGACAAGCAGCGCCGTCCAAATGGGCCGAATGGTCCTGGTGGGCCAGGCGGACCAGGTGGCCCCACGGAAGGGCGGAAATCGCAAAGTCTAGGGTCTGGATTTGTGATCGATACCGCCGGCTATGTGGTGACCAACAACCACGTGATCGACGGTGCGGATGAGATCAACGTGATTCTGCAGGACAACACGACCATCAAGGCCAAGCTGGTCGGCCGTGACGAGAAGGTGGACATTGCGCTGCTGAAGATCGAGACCGATCATCCGCTGACGGCGGTGCCATTCGGCGACAGCGACAAGGAGCGCGTGGGGGACTGGGTGATTGCCATTGGCAACCCGTTCGGTCTTGGTGGAACGGTGACGGCTGGCATCGTTTCGGCCCGCAGCCGCAATATCGGCCAGGGTTCGTATGACGATTTCATCCAGACCGACGCCGCCATCAACCAGGGCAACTCAGGCGGCCCGCTCTTCAACATGGATGGCGAGGTCATCGGTATCAACACGGCGATCTATTCGCGATCTGGCGGCTCGATCGGGCTCGGCTTCTCGATCCCGTCGAACCAAGCGAAGAATGTGGTGATGCAGTTGAAGGATTTCGGCCGCACGCGCCGTGGGTGGCTCGGGGTCAAGATCCAGCAGGTGACGCCGGATATTGCTGAAAGTCTGGGGCTCAAAGAGCCAACCGGGGCGATGATTGCCAGCGCCGACGAGAATGGCCCGGCGGCGAAGGCGAAGGTGCAGGGCGGCGATATCATTCTGAAGTTCAACGGCACCGACGTGAAGGAGATGCGCACGCTTCCGCGCATTGTGGCGGAGACACCGATCGGCAAGCAGGTGCCGGTGGTGCTATGGCGTGACGGCAAGGAGCGCGTCGTTCAGGTGACCGTGGGTGAACTGCCCGACGACTCCAAGCCAGTGTTGGCGTCCACCAACAGCCAGGACAAGCCAACCGGGGCGCGACCGGTGGAGGTGGCCGGCATGGGCCTCAAGATTTCGCCAATTACCGAAGAGGCGCGCGAGCGTTTCCAGATTGCGGCAGATCAGAAGGGCGTGTTGATCACCGACGTGGCTTCTGGTTCGAACGCGTCGGAGAAGGGCCTGAAGCCTGGCGACGTGATCGTGGAAGTCCAGCAGGAAGAGGTGAAGACCCCCGCCGATATCACCGATCGGGTGGAGCGTTTCCGCAAGGCGAACCGGCGTTCAGTTCTGATGCTGGTGCAGACGAGCGATGGCCTGCACTGGGTTCCGTTGAGCCTGGCGCAGGGCAAGGGCCAGGGCGGGTAAGGCGAAGGCTGGGCCTGACAGCAACCTAAAAAGCGGCACGTTTTAACGAACGTGCCACTTTTTATTTTGCACAAACGGTTGGTTGCAGCAGCGCGTGGCAGAGCTCGATCGACCTATGCCAGAAGCTTCGCTGCCTTTGGTGCAAAGTAGGTGAGGATACCAGAGCAGCCGGCGCGCTTGAACCCGAGCAGGCTTTCCATCATGGCGCGATCATGGTCCATCCAGCCGCGTTCAACGGAGGCCATGATCATCGAATATTCGCCTGAGACCTGATAGGCGAAGGTCGGCACGCCGAATTCGTCCTTCACGCGGCGGACGATGTCCAAATAGGGCATGCCTGGTTTGACGATGATTGTATCGGCACCTTCGGCAAGGTCCATTGCGACTTCACGCAGCGCTTCGTCTGAATTGGCTGGGTCCATCTGGTAGGTTTTCTTGTCGCCGCCCTTGAGCGCACCGGCGCTGCCGACGGCATCGCGGAACGGGCCGTAGAAGGCGCTGGCGTATTTGGCGGCATAGCTCATCAGGCTGGTGTGAATATAGCCTTCGGCGTCGAGAGCCGTGCGCAAGGCGCCGATGCGGCCGTCCATCATGTCGGAAGGTGAAATGATATCGATGCCGGCGTGGGCCTGGTTCAGTGCCTGGGCGCAAAGCAGGGCCAGCGTCTCGTCGTTGGCCACATAGCCGTCGCGGATGACGCCGTCGTGGCCGTGATCGGTATAGGGATCAAGCGCCACGTCGCCGAGCAGGCCGACATCGGGGAATTCGCGCTTGAGGAGGCGGGCAGCCTGGCAGATCAGGTTGTTCGGATTCTGCGACTCGGTGCCTTCGCTGTTTTTCAGGTCGGTGGGGGTTGCCGGGAAGAGGGCGATGGCGGGGACGCCAAGCCTGACGGCGTCTTGCACATGGGCTGCGAGACGATCGACGCTGACGCGCCTGACGCCTGGCATGGCAGCGATGTCGGTGGTTTGGCCTGAGCCTTCCATCACGAAGATCGGCCAGATCAGATCGTCCACGCTCAGCCGGTTTTCGGCGACCAGTCGGCGTGTCCAGCCATTGGCGCGGTTGCGGCGCAGGCGGGTGGTGGGGAAGCTTGCCCCGGTGTTGAAGGTGGCCATAATACCGTCTCCGTGCGTCTGGAATTCGGCATAGCCAAGCAACAATGTGCCGACAAGGGATAGGGGGCGTGGTGCAGAAAATTATATTGGCGATGCTGTTCATCGGATTTTCGGCCGGTGCACGGGCGGAGAGCGTCGAAATTCCATTGCAGGATGGCACGATGCTGAAAGCCGAACTGTTCCGGCCCACCGGCCCCGCCGTGGCACCTGCGATCGTGGCGCTGCATGGGTGTGGCGGGCCGTATGGTGTGCGAGACCGGCAATGGCGTGAGAAGCTTGTGGGCGCGGGGCATGTGATGCTGTTTCCTGACAGCTTTTCCAGCCGCGTTCTGAAATCGCAGTGCCGGGAGACGGGCCGTGCCGTCACATCGTTTGGGGTGCGCCGATCGGATGCGATCGAGAGCGCGAAATGGCTGGCCGTGCAGCAGGGCACGCCCGAGGGCGGAGTGGCGTTGTTGGGCTGGTCTGATGGCGGCAGCACGGTGATGGCAGCCGCCAACGTGGCGCCGGATCTGCCGGCTGGGCTGATCCGGGGGATGATCGCGTTCTATCCCGGCTGTGCCGTGGCCGTTCGCAATGCCGCCTGGCGACCGGCAGCGCCGTTGTTGGTGCTGATGGGGGGCGCCGATGACTGGACGCCGGCTGCGCCCTGCCAGTCTGTGGCTGACCGCTTCACGCCGCCTGTGATGCGATTGATCGTATTTCCCGGCGCGTATCACGACTTCGACGCTCCCGGCGGCCTACGCACCATGCACAACATCCCGAACAGCCAAAATGCCGACAAAGCCGTGCATGTCGGCACCAATCCGGAGGCGCAGGCGGAGGTGTTGAAACTGGTGCCGGCGTTCCTTGCGTCGTTGCCAAGGGCGTCGCATCCTTGAATGCCGCATGACCGGAATGTGCAGGGCTGCAATTCCACCATGCGGCGGCTCCGTGTTACATGTCTGGCATGAACACGATGGCACCCACCGAGGCCGCGACCTTCCACATTGCCGTGGGGGCCGATCATGCTGGCTTTCAGTTGAAGGATACCCTGGTGGCCTGGATGCAGGCGCAGGGCCACGCGGTGCATGATTTTGGCACGCAGGGGCCCGAAAGCGTGGACTA
>JBBROR010000172.1:0-6973 GCA_038229175.1 Acetobacterales bacterium
CCCGCTGGCCCGGATCGCCTTGGCCAGCTCCGCATCCGTCAGCACCCTGTCCCGCGGCAGGCCGGCCTTTTCGATCATGGCGGCGGCACGGTTGAACATCGCGCCCTGCCGCGTGAGGCTGGCGAAATCCAGCACCAGGATTTTTGGATTGAGCGCGAAACGAAACACGTCCAGCTCGGCCGGCCTGTTGGCCAGGATGGTTGCTTCATCGGCGCTGCGAATGTCGATGAGCCGGGATATCGCAACCGGCTGCGTCCACCACCACGTCAGCGCGCCCAACGCCAGGATCGCCACCAGCGCTGCAACCGCCAACGCAACCAGGCGGCCCGAAGCACGACGTTGTTCCACTCCGTCTAAGCGAACGGTGTCGTCTTCCACGTCTCGCTGCACCAACCGCGTCTCAGCGATCAGGCGCCGATGTTGACGACCATCACCCGGCGATTGCGCGACTCAGACACCTGCGCGCCAGTGGTTACGGCCAGTTGGTCAGACCCCATGCCCACCGCCTGCATGCGCGTGCGGGCCACCCCGAACCGGGTGTTCATATACTCCACCACCACATCTGCGCGGCGGGCAGACAAAGCGCGGTTGGCATCAGGCGTGCCCACGGTGTCCGTGTGGCCCTCGATGCGGAAGCGATAGGCCGCAAGATCGGCGCTGGACAGCGCCCGGCCAAGCTGGTCGAGCGCATCCCGCGCCTGCGGGGTCAGGTCGGTGGAGCCGCTGGCGAACTGCACCTCCAGGCTTGCGGCCGGAGCCGCCGGTGCCGCGGGGCGTGGCACGCTGGCAGCGGCCGTGGTGACAGGGCGGGAAGCCGGCGCGCTCGGGGCAGCGGCCACCGGCAAGGCCGTCATGGGCTGCGGCGCATAGCTTGTCACCTGCGGCGGCGATGCATCGGCCGGCGCCACGCCACCGGTTGCCGGGCGAATACCGCGTGTACCGGAGCTGATCATGCCGGATGGCTTCAGCGCCTTGATGATATCGTCAGCGGATTTGCTTTGCGCGAAAGCCGGCGATGCCACTGTGGTCAGCGACGTGGCAGCCACCGTGGCGCCCACCATGATCGACAACAGAATGCGCACGGTAACCTCCAGGTTCGATTGCGACACGATAGCAGAGTACACGTTCCCGGCATAGCGAGAACCAATGGCCCGGCTCATTGTCACAATAAACGTGCATCGGTCCCACGCAACCGTGAACGACCTCATCTGTCGTATTTGGTCCAGCCATAGTTGTTGATCACCCATTTGAGCGTGGCGCCGTATTCCGGGTCTGTCGCATACACGCCGGTCAACGCGTCCGCGAAGGCCTCCGCATTCTCCACCAGCAGCATCGCCGGCTTGTAGGGCGTGCCCAACGCCAGCAGCCTGCCATGCAGTTCAAACGCATGGCTGATACTGTCGAACTTCCGAAACTTTGCGGTGATAACAACGCTCTTTCCGTCATAGACCTCCCGCGTCGGGCTTTCCACCGCAGGCTCGTTGGCCAGCGCCTTGATGCCGAACGGATTGTTGCTGCCCGGCGGCATCGAGGCCCCCCAGGCACTTTCCACCGCCCACTGCGCCATCGTGATCGACGCCGGCACACGCCATTTCTTACGCGATTCAACCGCCGCCTGGATCACCTCCGGCGGCGCCTCGCCAAAATGCCCGACCTTGGGCGGCACCGCGTCCACCAGCGGCCGCGCCGCCAAAGCATAATAGGTGGGGCTGCCGGGATCGACGCGGCCGGATGGCGGCGTCATGTTCATCATCACCGCCTGGAACGCCTCGATGGCCAGCGTGGTGCCGATATCGGCCACCCCCGTCATCGGCACCGGCGAATGCGGCTTCGGCAGCCGATCGTTGAGCAGGCCCTGAACCACGAACACGTCGCCCGGCGCGTTGACGCCGTCGCGCCCGACCGACGTGAAGATAGGCGCGGCAACCCGGCCCATCTCGTCGGTGCTGAGAATTGTCGTGGACGGAACAAGTGCCAAGAAAACCTCCAGCAAACGCATCCGGGTGATCCTTATGCCGCGTCCTGGCCAGGATCAAAAGTCCGCAGTTTCAAAAGCCAGGCCAATCACGGGCAAGTTGCGTGGGATATTCGTGGTGGAACACGCTGCGCGCGTCTCGTAACCCGATGACCGCGATGCTAGTGTTTCATGCGCCAGCAACGTTCGGCCATCAGACACAAAAATCTGAGGAACAGAATGTACCAGGAGTGGGCCAGTGAGTGACAATCCGTTCGCTGAACCGGATGACAACGATCGCACCGTGATCCGCCCCGTGCCCGGCGGCAGGCGTGCGACAAGCCCGCCTCCGGCCGCGACCCCCGCGCCACGCGCCGACGCTGCCCGCGCGCCCCACACCGCGAACCACGGCAGCGCGAATTATGGCGCACCGTTCGAACAGGTGCAGCCGGCATCGCGCGCCGCGTCAAACAGCGTGGCCGAGGGTGCGGAGAACCTCGCCATCGGAGACAACCCGCTGGCGGTGGCCGCAGCACCCCTCCTGCAGTTGATGGCCCGCCTGCGCAACACCGCCAACGCGCCGGATGCCGGTGACCTCCGCGAACGCGCGGTACGCGAAATGCGCAACTTCGAGCAGGCCGCCCGCGACGGCGGCGTGCCGATGGAACAGCTTCGCCCGGCCCATTACGCGCTGTGCGCCAGCCTGGACGACATCGTCCTGAACACCCCCTGGGGCAGCGCCGGCGGCTGGGACGCCCGCTCCCTCGTGTCCACCTTCCACCAGGAGGTCCGCAGCGGCGAACGCTTCTTCGACCTGCTGGGCCAGATGAAGCAGAACCCGGGAACGTTTCTTCCCGTTATCGAACTGATGTATATGTGCCTGTCGCTCGGGCTGATGGGCCGCTACCGCCTGTCGCCGCGCGGCCCCGGTGAAATCGACCGTCTTCGCGAAGACACCTACGCCGTCATCGCCCGCCAGCGCGGCTCCATCGAATCTGGCCTGTCACCGCATTGGAAAGGAATCGATGCGCCCTATCGTCCCAGCCGCGCGGTGCTGCCGGTCTGGGTGGTCGGTGCCGCCGCGCTGGCCGTCATCGGCGTGTTGTTCGTCTACATCTCAACAGGCCTCAACGCGGCGTCCGACGATCTCTACGCCCGCATGCTCGCCGCGCCGCCGGCCACGATGCCCACCATCACCCGCGCCGCCATCGTGGTGCCGCCACCGCCGCCGCCAGCCCCGCCGGAGCCCACCTCGCTCGACAAATTGCGCACATTCCTGAAGCCGGAAATCGACCAGGGCCTGGTCAGCGTGCTCGGCACCCAGTCCAACCCCATCGTGCGCATCAACAACCGCGGCTTGTTCGCGTCCGGCAGCGCCACCGTCACCCCGGCCTTCATTCCGCTGCTCGACCGGATCGGCGCGGCTCTCAGCACCGAAAACGGCGCCGTGCAGGTGATCGGCTACACCGACAACCAGCCGATCAAAACGGTGCAGTTCCCGTCCAACTTCCAGTTGTCGACCTCACGCGCCCAGGCGGCGAAGGCGATCGTGGCGCGAACGGTCGGAAATGCGGAGCGTGTTTCCGCCGAAGGCCGCGGCGAGGCGGACCCCCTGGCGTCCAACGCCACCCCGGAAGGCCGCGAACAGAATCGCCGTATCGACATCGTGCTGCATCGTCAGGATTAGACACCATGGCGTCTGTGTTGAGGGTCTTCGTATCGCGCTGGTTTCTGAGCCTGATCGGCGTGGTCCTGCTGTCCGGCCTTATCTGGTATTTCGGCCCGCTGCTGGCCGTGCTGGAAGGCTGGGTGCCGCGCGCCGTCGTCATCGGCGCCATGGTGCTGGCCTGGGCGCTGGTCAATCTTCTGTTCGATATGCGCCGCCGCAGGCGCGACCGTGCGCTGGCGGTCGGCGTGGCTGCAGGCCCGGTCGATCCGACCAGCTCCGCCTCCGCCGAGGAAGCGGCAGCATTGCGCGACAAGCTGACAACGGCCCTGACGCTGTTGAAAAAGGCGCGCGGCACCAAGGGCTATCTGTATGAGCAGCCCTGGTACGTCATCATCGGCCCGCCCGGCGCCGGCAAAACCACGGCCCTGCTCAATGCCGGCCTGAAATTCCCGCTCGCCGCCGAAATGGGACAGGGCGCCGTAGCCGGCGTCGGCGGCACGCGGCTGTGCGACTGGTGGTTCACCGAAGACGCCGTGCTGATCGACACCGCCGGCCGCTACACCACCCAGGATTCCGATGCCACGGTGGATCGCGCCGGCTGGGACTCCTTCCTCGGCCTGTTGAAGCGCACCCGCGAACGCCAACCGCTGAACGGCGTCATCGTGGCCATCGCGCTCAGCGACATCGCAACCGCGCCGGCCGCCGAACGCGTCGCCCACGCCCGCGCCATCCGCAAGCGCATCAAGGAGTTGGAAACCCGCCTCGAAGTCCGCATGCCCGTCTACGCGCTGTTCACCAAAAGCGACCTGATCGCGGGCTTCACCGAATTCTTCGACGATCTGGACCGCGACAAGCGCAACCAGGTCTGGGGCGCCACCTTCCAGCAGGTGGCATCCGAGGCCGGCGCCGCGCCGCAATTCGCCACCGAGTTCAAGCTGCTGGTCGAACGTCTCAACAGCCGCCTTTACGAACGCATGCAGACCGAGCGCAGCCCCGAACGCCGCGCTTTGATCGCAGGCTTTCCCACCCAGGTGGCCAGCCTGGAACTGTCGGTGACGAGCTTCCTGCAGGAGGCGTTCGGCGGCTCCCGGCTCGACCCCGCTCCGCTGCTGCGCGGTGCCTACTTCACTTCCGGCACCCAGGAAGGCACCCCGATCGACCGCCTCACCGGCGCCCTTAGCCGCACTTTCGGAGTGGACCAGCGCCGCGCCCCGTCGTTGCGGCCGGAGCAGGGCCGCAGCTACTTCCTGGGCCAGCTCGTGCGCGAGGTGATCTTCGGCGAGGCGATGCTGGTGTCCGAACGCCCCGGCGCGCGGCGCCGCACGTTCCTGTTGCGCGCCGGTGGCTACGCGGTGGCCTTGCTGGTGATGCTGGGCGCCGCCGGTCTGCTCTGGCAGGCCCGCAATTCCGGCGCCGGCGAAATCGATGCCACGGCACAGGCTCTGGCCGCCTACGAAAAAACCGCAACCGTCCTGCCGCTGAACCCGGTGGCCGACGCCGATCTGCCGCGGCTGGTGCCGCTGCTGGACCAGGCCCGCGGCCTGCCGCATGGCGTGGACCACGTGGGGGACGAGAACACCCCCTGGATCAGCTTCGGCCTGTCGCAGAACGCCAAGCTCGGCGCCGCCGCCACGTCCGTCTATCGCCACGCGCTCGAACGCGCGCTGCTGCCGCGCCTGGTCTGGCGCCTGGAAGCGCAGATGCGCGGCAATCTCGGCCGGCCGGATTTCCTGTACGAAGCCACCCGCGTCTACCTGATGCTTGGCAGCCAGGGTCCGATCGACCGCGAGCTGGTGCATGAATGGATGACGCTGGACTGGGCCGCAGCCTATCCCGGCCCCGCCGCCGCCCCGTTCCGCGACAGCCTCGCGCGCCATCTCGATGCGCTGCTGGCCGGCTCGCTGCCCGAAATCTTGCTGGACGGCGAACTCGTCGCCCAGGCCCGCGCCACCTTCAGCCGCGTGCCGCTGGCCCAGCGCGTCTATTCCCGCATCAAACCTTCCGCCGCCGCCCAGCGCGTGGCGATATGGAAGCCCAGCGAGGCGCTCGGGCCGGCCGGCGTGCGCGTGTTCCTGCGCGCCTCCGGCAAACCGTTGAGCGATGGCATCCCCGGCTTCCTCACTGTCGAGGGCTTCCACAAGGTGCTGCTCCCCTCGCTTGGCACCGCCGCCAAGGGCGTGGCGTCGGAAAGCTGGGTGCTGGGCAAACGCGCCGAGCTGGACCCCAACGGCCCCGAAATGCGCGGCCTGGAACGCGACGTCATCGCGCTGTACAGCGCCGACTACGCCGAGGCCTGGGACAAGATGCTGGCCGATCTGGACGTGGTACCGCTGCGCAGCCTCAGCCAGGCGGCGCAGGACCTTTATATCCTCTCCTCGCCGCAATCCCCGATGCGCGATGTGCTGGCCAGCGTGGCCCGCCAGCTCACGCTGTCAGTGCCGCCGCCACCGCCTGCCACTGCCGCAGGCGTTGCGGGGGCCGCCGCGCAAAGTGCCGCCGCCGCCGCACAATCCGCCGCGTCCAGCGCCGGCTCGCGCCTGCAGGGCCTGCTCGGCACCGCGTCCGACCAGCCCGCCACCCGTCCACCCGGCTCGGCCATCGATGACCGCTACAAGGCGCTGCGCGATCTGATGGGCAACGGGGCAGGGGCACCGATCGACCAGGTGCTGAAATCCCTGAACGACCTGCAGCAACAGCTCGCCAAAATGGCCGCGGCCCCGGTCGGCGGCCAGCCAACGGTGCCGCAAGGCAGCGACCCCGCTTTGGCCTTGCGCGCCGAAGCCGCCCGCCAGCCGCAGCCGCTGGCACGCTGGCTCAACGCCATGTCCAACAGCGGCACCGCCTTGCGCAGCGGCAGCGCCAAGCAGCAGATCGCCGCCGCCTTCAACGGTGCCGGTGGACCCGCCGCCTTGTGCACGCTTGCCACCAAGGGCCGCTACCCGTTCGATCGCTCCTCCACCGGCGACGTGCCGCTGGATGATTTCGGCAAATTGTTCGCCCCCGGCGGCCTGCTGGATGGCTTCTTCAACACGCAGCTTCGCCCCTATGTGGACATGGCGCCGCGCACCTGGAAGCCGCAGCCGGTGGACGGTGTTCCGGCCCCGGTCACGCCCGACGATCTCGCCCAGTTCCAGCGGGCCGCCGTGATCCGCGACCTGTTCTTCGCCGCCGGCACCGCGCCCACCGTGCGCTACGACATCACCCCGGTGGACCTGGACGCGTCGGCCCGACAGGTGACGCTGGACCTTGACGGCACCAGCGTCATCTACAGCCACGGCCCGCCGCGCTCCACGCAGATCACCTGGCCGGGCACGAACCGGATGCAGAACGTGCGCCTGGTGTTCGATCCG
>JBBROR010000173.1:0-6944 GCA_038229175.1 Acetobacterales bacterium
AAAATGCTTGATCATCTCCTCGGCGACCTCGAAGTCGGCGATCACGCCGTCGCGCAGGGGGCGGATGGCCTGGATGTTGCCGGGCGTGCGGCCCAGCATCTGCTTGGCTTCCTCTCCCACCGCCAGCACCATCTTCTTGCCACGCACGTCTGCGATCGCCACCACGCTTGGCTCGTCGAGCACGATGCCGCGGCCCTTGACATAGACCAGCGTGTTCGCGGTGCCGAGATCGATGGCCATGTCGGCTGACATGAAGCCAAGCATGCGAGAGAACATGGGGGAACCTTCTTGGGTACGAGGCGTGGGCGACTGCCTCGGGAGGATACGTCTATTCGGATCAATCCGGGGGATTAGCCCCGGCGGTCGGGCGCGGCAAGAGCCGATCCGGCATGGCCGCGCACGGCCAGCATGACGACGCGGCCGGATTTACGCCATCGGGCCGCGCCAATGATGCAGCATCATGGCGCTGCGGCGCGATCCTGACAGGTGACGACGATTTGACGTCAGATCGGAAGGCTCATGCGATCAGGCACAGCGCGCCGACTGCGCCAACAATTCTGCATGGAGCGCCACGAGCGCGCGCACGTTCTGCAGGGCCACGCCCTGGCTGACCACCGGGGCAAAAGGAGATGCATCGGCCGGATTGCCGAACGCCGGGTGCAAAGCTAGTGCGGCGCTGCCCTCGAAGGCGTCGCGCGTATCACCACCGTCGAGATACGATTCGCAGGCCAAGCCCTCGGCCATCAGCACATCGTGCTCGTCCAGTTCGATATGATAATATGTCACCGACACCACCGGCTCGCGCGCGATGGTGGTGCCGTTGACGAGGTGACGGATCGGCACCAGCACATCGTGACTATAGATGGCGTGATCGGGCGACAGACGCAGTGCGGTGTGCGGCAGGCCGGGGCCGAAGGCATGCGGCGCAACGCGCACTGGGGTTACGTCGTGGGCGCGGGGATGGCGCGCAATGTCGACGCTGCGATGGCCGATCCAGACGATACCGCGCGTGCCGCCGCTCCACAGGCGCAGGCGGTCGCCGACCTTGAGGTTCTGCACCGGGGTTTGGCCGCTTTCGGTGGCGATGCGGGTGCCGGCGGCGAAGCAGGCGAGGGTGACGGCACTGAGGCTGGAGGGGCTGCTGTCGTACGCAAAGTTGCTGTTGATGTCCTTGACCAGGCTCGCGGAGAAGCCGTTCGAAGACCATAGCTCAGCGCCATGCTGACCGTCGTTGGCCTGGAAGACGGCCTTGTTGCCAATGACGGCAAAGTTTTGTGGGTTGGAATCGGAGTTGATCCCGTTGTTGTTGATGTTGGCGACCAGCCCGGTTCCCGCCACCGTGCCGTCTGTGCCCCACAGCTCGTTGCCGAACTGCGACCCACCGTAGTCTTTTCCCTGGAACAGCAACTTGTTGCCGAGCACAACCCCTTGGTCCGTGAGGTCAAAGGAGACGATGATGCTGCTGGACAGGTGCACCGTGCCGGCAGCGGTCCCGTCTGTAGCCCAGAGGGTCGGCGACAGCGTCGCTGACGTGTAGGACGAAAAGATCGCCTTCGTGCCCAGCGTGTACTGGGGATAGAACGAGGAATAGGTCGCACTCGCAATGAGTTCCACCGTGCCGGCCGCGGTGCCGTCGGTGGCCCAGACATGGCCGTCGCTCGTGCTGAACAGCGCCTTGTTGTTGATGGTGGAAAAGAAAGATCCGTTGGTTCCACGGTTCGCCTGCAGGATTTTCGTGCCGGGCGTCGTTCCGTCCGTGACCCAAAGCTGGTTGGTGGAGGTGCTGCCGACCGCGGTAAAAATAGCTTTGCCCGTGTTGCCGAGCGGCGTGAGGTTCTGGATGTCGGACGACGAAAGACCCGGCGTGATATCGACCAGCAACGATGTTCCGGCCGAGCTGCCGTCGGTGACCCAGAGTTCTTTCCCATGCGTTGATTCGGTGGCCAGGAACACGGCAAGGCCAGTTCCGCCCAAGGCGGTGATGTTGGACACGTTGCCGAAATTTTCAGGAACGTCAGACGAACCCAGATCTCGCACGGCTGTCGTTCCGGTCGCCGTGCCGGCGGTCGTCCAAAGATTGCTGTTGTGATTGGCATCCACACTGTGAAACAGCACCTTGCCGCCGACCGCGGTAAAATTCGAGGCATTGCCGTAGCTGCTGCCGCCGGTGGCAATTTGCTTGAACAGCGACGTGCCGGCGGTTGTACCGTCGGTAACCCATAAAGCGTTACCGGTGCCGTTGGTGGCGCTGAAAATGAAGTTCGATCCAATCACCACTCCGTTGGCGAGATTCGAAAATCCGTTTGACGTCTGGCTGCCACCTCCCGCCACGGCCGAAAATCCATCGCCGCTGCCGGGATTGATGTCGCGCAGCATAAACGTGCCGGACGAAAACCCGTCGGTGACCCACAGTTCAAAGCCGTGTGTGCCGTCGGTTGCGCTGAACACGACGCGGTTGCCGAGTTGGGTATAGCCCTGGGAGGAGCGGATGGGCGTGCTAAGGGTGCTTGCCGCGAGCTGCGACGTGCCCGAGACGGTTCCGTCCGATACCCAAAGGATCGGGTTGTAAAGGACATTGGCAGCCTGAAACAAAACGCGATTCGCAGCCGCCATGTCTGGGATCACTTTCTTTGCATTTGTTCATAGCTGGGTGATCTGGATTTTGGCAAGGTCGTCAGAATCTGGTGTTTTGCAACGGCTCCTGCATTTCTTGGACGCAGCAGATTGATAAACTTTTTCGTGTGTTCATGGCGCCGGCCGAAGACGGCATCGGGCAGACGTTCGCGGCATGACACAAGGACGCCATGGTGTTAGGCGATCCTGCGGCATCGGCGGTCGCCGTACGGTACGCCACACCATTGCGTCTGGATCATAAATGTTCCTTCTGAGGCAGATCGAGCGTTTCACCTTCACCTGCAAGCTGTGGCATCTCGCAGCGGCCTTGTTCGCCGTCATGATCTTCAAGACGGGTATCTGGGCGTATCCGAGCCAGGACATGTTCCTTCGGATTGCGCGCGATCCGTTCGTGAACCCGTTCACGCATCCGAACGACCATTATCTGCTGTGGAACTGGCTGGGGCCTTTCGTTGCCTGGTGGATCGGGGCCACGGACGCCACATCCTATTTCCTGTTGAACCTGGCACTGGCGCTGGCGTTCACCGGTCTGTTCGTGCGGCTGGCGATCCTGCGGCTGGCGGACCGACAGGCGCGGCTGGCGTTGGTGTTCTTCTTCGTTTTGCCTGTGTCGGCCACGCCCTATTTCTGGGTCGGCTACGACTCGCTCACGCTGTTTTTGATGGTGCTGGCGTTGTATTGGCCGCGCCGGCCGGCTGTGGTGTTCGCAATCGGCGTCGCCCTGGGGCTGCAGCATTTCGAGCAGGGCCTGTTTGCGTCAGGCGGCCTGCTGCTGGCCCGCCTGCTGGCGCGTCGGCAAGGCCATGACGATCGCGCGCCGCTGGAATCCATCGGCTTTCCGCTGGCGCTGCTCGGCGGTGTGGTGGTGGGCAAGCTGGCGCTGTTCGCGGTCTTTGCCCAGGCCGGGGTGGTGGTGAATTCAGGGCGCTTTGTGTGGCTGGTGGCACATCTGGACAGCATGCTGCTGAATTTCGCCAGTTCCTGGTTTTTCGTGGTCTATGCGATCTTTGGCATCGGCTGGCTGCTGGCGTTGAGCTATCTCGACCGTGGCCGCCAGGCGTGGCCGTTCTTCGCCGGCCTGTTGTGCATCCTGTGCCTGCTGCCGGTGGTGGAGGATTCAACGCGGGTTTTCGCCATCACCGCGTTTCCACTGATCTGCGCCTTCTGGCTGCTGGATGATGGCTTTCTGGCCTCGTTCACTGACCGGGCGGTGGCGGTTGTTTTGGGCGTGTGGCTGTGCGTGCCGTGGTTGTGGGCCTGGGGCGGCGTGCCGCAGCTGGGCGTGTTCTTTTATGATGTTCAGTACCTGGCCCATGCCGTGACCGGCTGGCCGGAGCTTCCCGGCGATCTCAGGCTGTGGCCGTTCCGGGCGCCTTAGCGCGGTGCCGGCAGAGGCCGATGGTCTATCCGTGGTGGCAGGGGCGCGCGGCTGAAGGATGCCGGGGCCGGAGTTGGGTATGGTGCCCTGGTTTGCTTCGTCGCAGGCGATTTTCGCGATGACGGGGAATGACGGGATGCCAGGGGAATGACGGCGGGAATGACAGCGGGAATGCCAGCGGGAATGGGGATTTTTTAGCGGGCAGATCTGGCGTTCTGGACATCTGATACGAAAAATCTTGCTTTTGGCCACCCAATATGTTCTTTATTTGTTCATGAATACTCCCCTCCTCACCGGCAGTGCAGGCCGCTTTGCCACGATCACCTCGGCGTTGTGCCGGGCGGTTGTTGCGTGCGTGGTCAGAGGGGGGATGACCATGGCGATGATGGTGCTGGTGTGGGCGCGGTTGCGGCGGGTGGAGCGCCTGCTGGTGGCGCTGACGGCGTGGGTGCAGGACGCGCGACATGGTATAGGGCCGGCCGCACCCACCTCCTTTGATTCCGCTTCGGTTGAAATTTTGCCGGCTTTGACACGCAACGCTGTGGCGGCGAAGGCGGGCGGTGACCGGCGGGAGTTTGCATGGTTGGTGCCGCAGAGGGCGGACACAGCCGCCATCCCGGACACGATGGATGGGCCCGATGCCGCGGTTGGGCTGCGCCCTGCGCTGGCAACAACGATGATGGCAGAGACGCGGCCCGCTCCTTTGGCGGTGGCGGACTTGGTGAGATGGCAGATTTTCTTCGAGCCACCGTCAACACTTAAAAGGACGTTCTTATTGTTCCGGTTAGTTAATTATTACGATGAACGGCATTCACTCCGGAAAATGCAGGACCAGAAGCGAGAAATCATCGTCGAGCGGCCCGGGGCGGGACAGGTCGCGGATCGCCTGATAGATCGATTGCGCGCGGGAGGCCCCGGATGCCGCAGGGGCGGCAAGGAGGGGGCGAAGCTGGTCGAGGCCGAAGGGGGCGCCGTCTGGCGTGACGATTTCGAACACGCCGTCGCTGAAGACGTGCAGGCTGGCGCCGGTTGGGACGACCAGCGTTCCTTCCGCCCATGTGCCGCAGGGCAGCATGCCGATCGCCGGCGCTTTCACCCACAGCGCCTGGGCCTGGTCTGCCACCACGAGATAGGAGGGGTGATGGCCGGCGGCACAGAAGCGCAGCGTGCGATCGCGGCATGCGTAGACGGCGCGAAGGCGGTGTTGGCCAAAGGGGGCAAGGTGGTGCTGCTGTCGCCGCAGCCGGCGGTGCCGCAGGTAATCCAGTTTGCTGGGATCGACGAACTGATCCCGATCCATATGGACGAAGCGGCGGCGATCGCGGCGGTTTCGAGCTGACGCGCCGGAGGCTGCGCGATGCTTCGCCTGCAGGCTTCGGTGCCTGCGCTCGGGCCGTTCTATCCCTGGCTTGATGCGCGGGCCGCTGCACTGGGCATGAACGCGATACTTCTGGCACGCGTGCATGTCGTGCTGGAGGAGGTGGCGGCCAACATCGCCATGCATGGGTATCCCGCTGGGATTCCAGGCGAGATATCGGTGCGGGTGGACCGCGATGGGGACGCATTCATCGCCGTTGTGGAAGATGACGGCGTGGCGTTCAACCCCACCGCTGCCAGGCTTCCGGCACGGCCAGCCCAGCTTTCCGAAGCCGCAATCGGCGGCCTCGGGCTTGGACTGATCCGGGGCTTTTGCCCGGACGCGCAGTACCTGCGATGCGAAGGCTGCAATCGGTTGACGTTGCGGTTCGCAGCGTCGGTCAGACCATCCGACGCTTTGTGACGCTGGCCGAAGGCGTCGGGCGGTGCGTGACCTATGCCGAGAGCGCTTCGGGCGCTGTCCGGGCGCGCTTGACCAGCAGTTTGTTCAGGGCGTGGAGGTAGGCGCGGGTGGCGGCGACGATGGTGTCGGTGTCGGCACCCTGGCCGTCGACGGTTTTACCGGCCTCCTCGAGGCGCACCGTGGTACGGGCCTGGGCGTCGGTGCCTTCCGTGACGGCGCCGATGCTGAACAGGACCAGCTTGGCCTCGTGCGGGAAGATTTTTTGAATTGCGTTGAAGGTGGCGTCAACCGGGCCGTCGCCTGAGGCTTCGGCGGCGTGTTGCTGGTTATCGATTTCGAGTTCCAGTTGCGCCTTCGCCGGGCCGCGGGAGCCGGACTGGACATCCAGCGCCACGAAGCGAATGCGGTCATGGCCGCGGACGATCTCATCGTCCACCAGGGCCGAAATGTCGTCGTCGTAGACCATTTTCTTGCGGTCGGCGAGGTCCTTGAAGCGGCGAAAAGCGTCGTTCAGCTGATTGTCGCCGATCTCGCCGTAGCCGAGCGCGCGCAGCTTGTCGCGGAAGGCGGCGCGGCCGGAATGCTTGCCCATGACAAGGCTGTTCTTGGTCAGGCCGACGCTCTCAGGTGTCATGATCTCGTAGGTGGCGGCGTTCTTCAGGACGCCGTCCTGGTGTATGCCGCTTTCATGCGCAAACGCGTTGCGGCCGACGATGGCCTTGTTCGGCTGCACGTCAAAGCCGGTGATGGTGCTGAGCAGCTTGGAGGTCATCATGATGCGCTCGGTGACGATCCCGGTGCGGCAGGGCACGGCGTCTGGCCTGGTGCGGATCGCCATGGCGACCTCCTCCAAGGCGGCATTGCCGGCGCGCTCGCCGATGCCGTTGATGGTGCATTCGATCTGCCGGGCGCCGGCGGCCACGGCGGCCAGCGTGTTGGCCACGGCCAGGCCGAGATCGTTGTGGTTGTGTGTGGAGAAGATGATGTTGTCGGCGCCGGGCACCCGCTCGCGCAGCATGGTGAAGATGCGGGTCATGTCGGCGGGCAGCGCGTAGCCGACGGTGTCTGGGATGTTGATGGTGGTGGCGCCGGCCTTGATGGCGGCTTCGACGCAGCGGCACAGGAAATCGGGTTCGGTGCGGCTGCCGTCCT
>JBBROR010000174.1:0-6935 GCA_038229175.1 Acetobacterales bacterium
ATCGCCTATTCCTCCAATATCGGCGCGGCACGGATGGCAGAGGCGGCGGGGCCAACCCTGCAGCGGGCCTGGATGGACAAGCTGGGCATGATGGCGCGCACCGGCGTGGAGCTGCCGGAGCAGTCGGCCACGTTGTTTCCTGCCATCGCGAATTGGAAAGAGGCCGCCACGCTTACCATCGGTTTCGGCCACGGTATCGCCGTGACACCGTTGCATGTGGTGGCCGGCACCGCGGCGGTGGCCAATGGCGGCGTGCTGATGAAGCCCACTTTGTTGGCGCAGGACCCGGCGTCGCCGCCTGTTGGCGTGCGCGTGATGCAGCAGAGCACGTCCGACACGATGCGCAAGCTAATGCGCCTGGTGGTGAGCGACGGGTTCGGCAAGTCGGCCGAGGTGCCAGGCTATTTCGTCGGCGGCAAGACCGGCACGGCTGAGAAGATCAGCCGTCACGGCTACAACAAGAAGGCCAACGTGGCGGCTTTCATGAGCGTTTTTCCGATGAATTCGCCGCGATACGCCGTTTATATGATGCTGGACGAGCCGAAGGCGAACGCCAGCACGCATGGCTACGCAACCGCCGGCTGGGTGGCCGCCCCCGCCGCCGGGCGGGTGATCGCGCGGATCGGCCCGATGCTTGGCGTCTTTCCGGAGATCGAGAACGTGGCGGCGGTGCAGGCGTCGCTCTTCATCCCGCTGCAGCCCGGTCGCCCCGCCAATGCGCCGGCGAATGTAAAACCGCCAGCACCGGCGCCCACGGCGAAGGCTGGCGCCCCGGTGGCGCAGAACCGTCCGCCGGCATCAAGATCGACCATTCCGCCCTCCGGTGCGCGTCCTGGTGCACCGCCTGGTCCTTCGCAGCCGGCCGCCGTCCCGACACTGGCCCCACCGCTTCAAGCATTGCGGCAGGATATCAAGCTACGGACCCGCCCCGATGAAGGGCGCTGAGCTCATGCGTGCGGTAGCAGACGCCGATCCGCAGATGTGGCGCCCGATCGCAGGACTGGACTTGACCGGCGTGACAGCCGACAGCCGCAAGGCCGCGCCCGGCATGCTGTTCGCGGCGCTGCCCGGCAGCAGCACGGATGGCCAGGCTTTCATAGGCGATGCCGTGCGCCGCGGCGCGGTCGCCGTGCTCGCCACCACCGGCACGCAATGGCCGCCGGGTGTGCCGCCCCGGCCGATGATCACCGATCCCGAGCCGCGCCGCTGCCTGGCACAGATCGCAGCAAAGTTGGCCGGCGCCCAGCCGGCGCAGGTGGTGGCCGTGACCGGCACCAACGGCAAGACCAGCACCGCCGAGTTCCTGCGCCAGCTTTGGCAGCTTGCCGGTCGCCAGGCTGCAAGCCTGGGCACGTTGGGGCTGATCGCACCGGGCTTTGCCACAGGGCCGGGGCTGACGACGCCCGATCCGGTGGCGCTGTCGGGCACGCTGGCACAATTGGCACGGGCGGGCGTGCAGTCGGCTGCCATCGAGGCCTCGTCGCACGGTCTGGATCAGTTCCGGCTCGACGGCGTGCGGTTGGTGGCGGGCGCGTTCACCAACCTGACGCGCGATCACCTGGACTATCACGGCGATATGGCGGCCTACCGCACGGCAAAGCTGCGGCTGTTCGCCGATCTGCTGCCCGAGGGTGCGCCGGCCATCGCCAGCACGTCGCTCGACGACGAGACGCTGGCGGCACTGCGCGCGATCGCGGCGCGACGGCGGCTGGACTTTCGCGTCGCCGGGCCGGATTCAACGGTGCCGCAGGCCGATGGCCAGATGGTCGTGTTCGAAGACGAGACGCTTTTTCTGCCGCTGGTCGGGCGCTTCCAGGCCGACAACGCCATCCTGGCCGCCTTGTTGGCCGAGGCCACCGGCGTGGCCGGCGCCCGCCAGCTTCTGGCCAAGCTTTGCGGCGTGCGGGGGCGGCTTGAACGGGTGGCCACGCTGCCGAACGGGGCGGCCGCCTATGTCGATTTCGCCCACACGCCGGACGCGCTGGACAGGATGATCGCGGCCATGCGGCCCCACACGGCGGGCCGGCTTGTCGTTGTGTTCGGCGCTGGCGGGGATCGTGATCCCGGCAAGCGCGCGCCGATGGGCCGCGCCGCCAGCGCCGCCGATATCGTCATCGTGACAGACGACAACCCCCGCACCGAACAGGCCGCCGCCATTCGTGCGGCCGTGATGGAAGGCTGCCATGGCGCCTTCGAGAGAGGCGACCGCGCCGAGGCGATTGCCGCCGCGATGTCCGATCTCGGGCCGGGCGACGTGCTGGTGGTGGCCGGCAAGGGACACGAACAGGGCCAGATCATCGGCACCGAGACGCTGCCGTTTGACGATGCGGTGGTGATCCGCGCGCTGGCGGGGCAACGTTCGAAAGATGGGGCATGAGCGCGCTGTGGACCGGCCCGGACCTGCGCGAGGCCACCGGCGGCATGCTGCGCGCGCCGTTTGCCGCCAATGGCGTGTCGATCGACAGCCGCAGCGTGCGCGAGGGCCAATTTTTCGTGGCGCTGGTGGGCGAGAACAGTGACGGCCACGCCCATGTGGCCGGCGCCTTGGCCCGGGGTGCTGCGGGTGCGATGGTCCACGCGCTGCCCGACAATGTCGGCGACGACGCGCGCCTGCTGATGGTGCGGGATACGTTTCAGGGGCTTCAGGACCTGGGCCGCTTCGCGCGCCGCCGGTTTGAGGGTCGGCTGGTCGCCGTCACCGGCAGCGTGGGCAAAACGACCACGAAGGAGATGTTGCGCGCTATTTTGTATGCACAGGCCAAGACCTGGGCGGCGGAGGCGTCGCACAACAATCATTGGGGCGTGCCTCTGACCTTGGCGCGCCTGCCGCCGGCGCATCGCTATTGCGTGGTCGAGATCGGCATGAACCATGCCGGCGAAATCGCACCGCTGGCGCAGATGGCCAGGCCGCACGTGGCCGTGATCACCACCATCGCGGCCGCTCATATCGGATATCTTGGCAGCCTGGAGGCGATCGCCGACGAAAAGGCCAGCATAGCCAGCGGCCTGGAGCCGGGCGGCATTTTGCTCATTCCCGCGGATTCTTTCTATTGCGGGCGGATGGTGGCCAGCACGTCTCACCGGATCGAGACGTTCGGCAGCGCAGCGCATGCCAACCATCGGCTGTTGTCCGCCACGCCCGACGCCGATGGAACAGACATCGTGGTGTCGATCGCCGGCCAGGAGATCGGCTTCCGCCTCGGCGCGCCTGGGCTACACATGGCGATGAATGCACTGGCCGCGCTGGCCGCCGCGTATGCGCTGGGCGCCGACCCGATAGCGGGTGCGCAGGCGCTTGCGGCCTTCGTGCCCGGTGCGGGCCGCGGATTACGCCGCGCCATCGCGGTGGCCGACGGCGAGGCTTTGCTGCTCGACGAAAGCTACAACGCGTCCGGCGCCTCGGTGCGGGCGGCACTGGCCTTGCTGGCCCTGGCGCCGGCTACACGGCGCATAGCCGTTCTGGGCGATATGCTGGAGCTGGGCGATGCGGGCCCCGCCGAACATGTGGGCCTGTGCCCCGATGTGACGACGAGCGCAGATCTGGTTTTCACCTGCGGCCCCTTGATGCGCGGGCTGCACGATGCCATCCCCCCGGCATTACGCGGTGCCCATGCGCCCGATTCGGCCGTCCTGGCACCCTTGGTCCGCAACACGTTGCGCGCCGGCGACGCCGTGCTGGTCAAGGGCAGCCTGGGCAGTCGCATGAAGACGATCGTGGATGCGATCGACCATGTCCGGGAGACGCGCTGATGCTCTATAATCTTGCGCGCCCATTCGCCGATCAGTACATCGTGGCGAACCTTTTCCGCTACCTCACCTTCCGGTCGGGGGCAGCGTGCATGACGGCGCTGGTGCTCAGCCTGCTGCTGGGGCCGGCGCTTATCCGCTGGTTGAAATCCGTGCAGGGCGCCGGGCAGCCCATACGGCCGGATGGGCCGGAAAGCCATCTGCTGACGAAGAAGGGCACGCCCACCATGGGCGGTGTGCTCATTCTTTCGACGCTCGCCGTCTCCACCCTGCTGTGGGCGGATCTGCGCAACCAATATGTGTGGGCGGTGCTGCTGTTGACGCTCGGGTATGGCGCCATTGGTTTCATGGACGACTACATCAAGCTGTCCAAGGCGTCGTTCAAAGGCCTGTCCGGGCGCGGCAAGCTGATTTTGCAAGTGCTGCTGGGCCTGGGCACGGCGATCTGGATCATGGCGATCACCCGGGGCAGCCTCGGCTCCGGCTTTGCGGTGCCGTTCTTCAAGGACGTGCTGGTCCCGCTTGGCCTGTTTTTCCCGTTTGTGGCGGCGTTCGTGATGATCGGGGCGTCGAATTCAGTGAATTTGACCGATGGTCTGGATGGGCTGGCGATCGTGCCCACGATCATCGCGGCCGGGGTCTTCGCGCTGATCGCGTATCTGGTGGGCAACCATAATTTTGCCGACTACCTGAAAATCCGTGAAGTGCCGGGCACGGGCGAACTCAGTGTGTTCTGCTCGTCCATCATCGGTGCGGGGCTGGGGTTTTTATGGTTCAACGCGCCGCCGGCCCGCGTGTTCATGGGCGATACCGGCAGTCTGGCACTGGGCGGCGCGCTGGGGGCGGTGGCGGTGGCGACAAAGCACGAGATCGTGCTGGCCATCGTGGGTGGGCTGTTCGTTGTGGAAACGCTGTCGGTGGTGATCCAGGTGTTCTGGTATAAACGCACGGGCAAGCGCGTGTTCCTGATGGCGCCGCTGCATCATCATTTTGAAAAGAAGGGCTGGGCCGAGCCGACGATCGTTATTCGTTTTTGGATCATCTCCATGATTCTGGCCCTGATCGGGCTGGCGACGTTGAAGATACGATGATGTCAGGCACCTTCCCTTCCGACATCTTTGCCGGCCAGCGCTTTGCGGTGGTGGGGCTTGGGCGGGCCGGGCTTCCCGCCGCGCGGGCCCTGGTGGCGATGGGTGCCCAGGTGACGGTGTGGGATGACACAGCGTCCGCCCGTGAGGCAGCAGCCGATCTGGTGGTGGCAAAACCCGAAATGGCCAGCCTCACCGCGCTTGTGCTGTCGCCGGGTATTCCGCACCGTCTTCCGAAGCCGCATCCGATCGCAGCCGCCGCGATCGACGCAGGCGTGCCGATCCTGTCGGATGCGGATCTTTTGTATCGGGCGGTGCGTGCTTCGGAATCAGGAGCGCGGTTTGTCGGTATTACCGGCACCAACGGCAAATCCACCACCACCGCCCTGCTCGCGCATATCCTGACCAAGCAGGGCATCCCCAATGCGGCCGGCGGCAATCTCGGCACCGGCGCGCTGGCGCTGCCGCTGCTGGGGGCGGACGGCGTGTATGTGCTGGAGATGTCGAGCTACATGTTGGAGAGACTCGCCGCATTGCGGTTCGATGTCGCCTGTATGCTCAATCTCAGCGCCGATCACATCGACCGCCACGGCGACATGGATGGCTATGCCGCCGCCAAGCGGCAGATCTTTGCCCGCCAGACCGCGGCCGACACCGCCGTGATCGGCGTGGACGATGCGTTGTCCCGGGCCATGGCAGACGATTTCCCGCACGCCGTCCGCGTCTCGGAACACGATGCGCCAATCGCCGTCGCACCCACCCTGCCCGGCGCGCACAACGCGCAGAACATCGCGGCCGCCACCGCAATGGCGCGCGCGCTCGGCGTGCCGGATGACGCGATCGCGGCTGGCATTCGCACCTATCCCGGCCTGCCGCATCGCCAGGAACGTGTGGGGCGTGTCTTCGGCGTGGACTGGATCAACGACAGCAAGGCCACCAACGCCGACAGCACCGCGCGTGCCTTGGCCTGCTACGACCGCATCGTGTGGATCGCTGGCGGCACCGCAAAGGAAGGCGGCATCGAGCCGTTGGCCGAATTCTTCCCGCGCGTGGCGCACGCCTTCCTGATCGGCCGCGACGCGCCGGTGCTGGCGGCAACGCTGGCGGCGCATCATGTCGCACACTCCGCGGTTGGAACCCTCGAACATGCGGTGGCGGAATCGGCCGACTGGGTGCGAAGCCATCACGCAACCGTCGTGCTGCTGTCGCCGGCATGCGCGAGTTGGGACCAGTTCACCGGTTTCGACCAGCGCGGCGATCGGTTCCGCAGCCTTGTGAAAGGGCTTGCCTGATGCCCGTGCTCTCGCGCGCCGATACCTCCCTGCTGGGGCGCTGGTGGTGGTCGGTGGACCGCTGGACCTTGATGGCGATCGGCGCGTTGATCGGGTTCGGTTACGTGATGATGCTGGCGGCATCGCCGGCCGTGGCCGAGCGCATCGGCCAGGCGCGGGACAGCTTCATTCTCAAGCAGGTGCTGTTCCTCACCATCGCTGCCTGCATCGTGGTGGCGGTGTCGCTGCTGTCGCCGCGCGGCGTGCGGCGGCTGGCGTTGGTGGGATGCCTGCTGGCGTTGGCGATGACGGCAGCAACCCTTGTGATCGGGCCGAACATCAAGGGCGCCACGCGCTGGATCTCGATGCCGGGGATGTCGATCCAGCCCAGCGAATTCCTGAAGCCGTGCTTCGCCGTGGTAACCGCATGGCTGATCGCCGAAGGCCGGCGCAGCACTGGCGTGCCTGGCCTTGCCATTGTGCTGGGCGTGTTTGCAGTCATCGCCGTGCTGCTGAAATCGCAGCCGGACATGGGTATGCTTGCGGTGCTGACGGCCGTTCTGTTGACGCAGTTGTTCATCTCCGGGCTGAACCTGATCTGGATCGCCATCGGCTTGGGCTTCATCGGCCTGGGCGGGGTGGCGGCCTTCGCGGCGTTGCCGCATTTCCGTTACCGCCTCGCCAGCTTCTTCGACAGCAGCAAGGGCGATCACTTCCAGATTGATCGGGCGCTGGAAGCGTTCGGCAGCGGCGGCCTGCTGGGCCGTGGCCCCGGCGAGGGCTTCGTGAAGGACAAGCTGCCCGACGCGCACGCGGACTTCGTGTTCGC
>JBBROR010000175.1:0-6916 GCA_038229175.1 Acetobacterales bacterium
CCTTTCGCCCCCGCGGGCCCCACCGACATCATGGCGCGTGTGGTGGCGGCGCATCTGAGTGAGCGCCTCAACGGCTCGTTCATTGTGGAGAACCGCCCTGGCGCCGGCGGCAACATTGGCGCGGCTGCGGTGGCAAAGGCCGATCCGGATGGCTACACCTTGCTGCTGCACTCGTCGGCGCTGGTGGTGAACCCGGGCCTGTATAAGAAGGTACCCTACGATCCGATCAAGGACTATGCGCCGCTTGTGGAATTGGGCACGTCGCCCAACGTGTTCCTGGCCGATCAGAAATCCGGCATCAAAACGATGGCCGAGCTGGTGGCCCGCGCGAAGGCCGACCCCATCGCGCTGACCTATGCCAGCGCCGGCATCGGCACCACGCCGCATCTTTCGGGCGAGTTGCTAAAGTTTGACGCGAAGATCCAGATGACGCATGTGCCCTATGCCGGCGCCGGCCCCGCCATCCAGGCGATCTTGGGTTCCGTGACACCGGTCGCCTGCGTGTCGCTGCCCCCTGCCCTGCCGCAGATTCTGAGCGGCACGCTGATCGCCTTGGCCGTGACAGGGCGCAAGCGCTGGCCGGAATTGCCGAACGTGCCGACGATGATCGAGCTGGGATATAAAGACTTCGTCACCGACACGTTCCAGGCCTTCCTGGCGCCGGCCAAGACGCCGCAGCCGATCGTGGATACGCTGGTCAAGACCACGCTGGACATCCTGAACGACAAGGCCATCAACGCCCAGCTTGTGAAATTAGGGTTCGACGTGCTGGCGAACGGGCCGGCCGGCATGACCAGGCGCATCGTGGATGAAGTGCCGAAATGGCGAGATCTTATCGAGAAGTCCGGCATTACCCCGGTCTGATCGCGTGCGGATTGTTGATATTCGCGAGCGGGCCGTGCCGGTACAGTCGGCCATGCGCAACGCCGCGTTCGATTTTTCCGAAATGACCACGTCGGTTGTGGCCGTGATCACGGATGTGGTGCGGGCGGGAAAGCCGGTGGTGGGCTACGCGTTCAACTCCACCGGCCGCTACGCCTGCGGGGCCGCGATGCGCGAGCGCTTCATCCCGCGGGTGCTGCGCGCGCGGCCGGAGGCGTTGCAGGATGCCGACGGCCTGCTCGATCCTGCCAAGGTTGCGGCCTGCATGGCCACGCGGGAAAAGCCGGGCGGCGATGCCGAACGTTCGGTGCCGATCGGGACGATCGAGACGGCGGTGTGGGATGCGCTCGCCAAGGCGCAGGAGCGTCCGCTGTGGCATGTTCTGGCGGAGCGGTTTGGGACGGGCCCCGTGACGGATGGTGTGCCCGTCTATGTGGGCGGCGGTTGGTATCAGCCGACCGACGACCTGGCGGCGTTGGATCGTGAGATCCGCGGCCATCTCGACGCCGGATACACGCATATCAAGATCAAGACGGGCGGCGTGGCGCTGGACGATGACTGCCGGCGGCTGGACCTGGCGATGGGGTTGCTGGGCTGTTCGAAGCGACTGGCGGTTGATGCCAACGGGGCGCTGTCACTGGATCGGGCGACCGCTTACGCGCAGCGGCTGGCACGCTATGATCTGCGCTGGTTCGAAGAGCCCTGTGCACCCCAGGCTTTCGGCGAGTTTGCCGAACTGGCCGCCATCTATGCCCCGCCGCTCGCCACCGGCGAGAATCTTTTTTGTCACGCCGACGTGAAAAACCTTCTGCAATTCGGTGGTTTTCGCGTGGATCGGGACGTGTTGCAGGTCGACCCTCCACAGGCCTACGGGATCGCCGCCTTCGCCGACATGGTGGCGCTGTTGGAGGCGCATGGTGGGGATCGGCGGCAGATGTTTCCGCATGGCGGCAACATGATGTCGTTTGCCGTGACCGCCGGTCTCGGGCTTGGCAGTTGCGAGGCCTATCCCGGGGTGTTCGGCGCATTCGGCGGCTATGCCGAAGGGATGGCCGTTACCGCTGGCACACTCAATCTGCCTGACCTCCCCGGCATCGGCTTTGAGGGCCAGCCCCGGCTTTTTGTCTTGATGCAGGAATTGTCCGCATGAGCCGCTTTCAACGCAACCGCGACTACTATGCCGGCGCGCTGATGGCGTTGATCGGCGCCGGCGCCATTCTTGAAGGCAGCACCTATGGAGTTGGCAAGCTGACGGCCATGGGATCGGGTTTTTTCCCGGTGGCACTGGGCGTGGGGCTGGTGCTGATGGGCGGGCTGATGGCGGTGTTTCGCGCGCCCGCTCCCGCCGATGCGCCAGGCGCGCACGCGGCGGCCGACGTACACCGCGCGCATGCGGCGGCCGACGTGCGAGGCGCGCACGCGGCGGGGTCACCAGATTGGCGGGGTGCTTTTGCCATCGCTGCGTCAGTTGTGTTGTTCATCGCGCTGGCCAAGGAGGCTGGCCTGTTCCCGGCCATCTTCGCGTGCGTGACGGTGGCGGCTCTGGGCACCAGAAGCACCACGCTGAAGCAGGCTGCCCTGCTCGGCCTCGCTGTCGCCGTGTTCGGCGTACTGGTCTTCTCGCTGGGTTTAAAAGTTCAATTTCCGATCCTGCGGGGAGTTCTGTAATGGACGCCGGTCTTGTTGGCCTGATGCATGGGTTCACCATCGCGCTGGACCCGCATAATCTGATGTGGTGTTTTTTCGGTGTGCTGATCGGCAACATGGTGGGCGTGCTGCCGGGGATGGGCGTGCTGTCCACGATCTCCATCCTGCTGCCGCTGACGTTTGCGATGAAGCCGGTAGCGGCGTTGCTGATGCTGTCAGGCATCTATTACGGCGCGCAATATGGCGGGGCCATCTGTTCCATCCTGCTCAACCTGCCGTGTCATCCGCCGCACGCGGTGACGTGCCTGGATGGGTTTCCCATGACCAGGCAAGGGCGCGGCGGGGTGGCGCTTGGCATTACCATGCTGGCCGCCATCATCGGGGCTGCGTTCGGCATCATCCAGATGATCTTCATGGCGCCGTATATCGCCAACATCGCCTTCAAGTTCGGGCCACAGGAGATCTGTGCGCTGATGTTGCTGGGGCTGCTGGCTGGGTCCACCCTGGCCAAGGGATCGCCCATCAAGGGCATTGCGATGACCTTGTTCGGCATTCTGCTGAGCCTGGTGGGCACCGATGTGAACACCGGCAGCGAGCGTTTCACCTTCGGCTTTCTGGAACTGTCAGACGGCATGGAGCTGGTGGCGGTGTCGCTTGGCCTGTTCGGGATCGCCGAGTTTCTGAAAAGCGTGAACAGCCTGGCGCCGACCGTGAAGGCCGTGAAGCTTGGGTTTCGCGATCTGCGGCCCTCCGGCCGTGACATCAGGCAGGCCCTGCCGGCGATCTTCCGCGGCACGTTCATCGGCAGCCTGTGTTCGCTTATTCCTGGCACGGGGCCAACCATCGCGTCGTTCATCGCCTATGCGACCGAGAAGAAGATTTCCAAAACCCCAGAACGTTTCGGCCACGGCGCGCTCGAAGGCGTGGCAAGCCCCGAGGCTTCCACCCATTCGGCGGTGCAGGGCGATTTCATTCCCACCATGAGCCTGGGCATTCCCGGCGACGCCGTGATGGCGCTGTTGCTGGGGGCCTTGATGATCCACGGCATCCAGCCAGGGCCGCGGCTGATCGTGGAGCAGCCGGATATCTTCTGGGGGCTGATCGCATCTTTCTGGATCGGCAACATCATCCTGGTGTTTCTGAACGTGCCGATGATCAGCATCTGGGTGAAATTGCTGAGCGTGCCGTATCGCTATCTGTATCCGACGGCCTTGTTCTTTGTGTGCATCGGCGTGTTCGCGGCGCGCAACGAGATGTTCGATGTGGCGGCAACCCTGGCGTTCGGCGCGTTCGGATATCTGTTATTGCAGCTGGGCTTCGAGCCGGCGCCGATTTTGTTGGGTTTTGTGCTGGGGCCGCGGTTGGAGGAGAATTTCCGGCGGTCTGTGCTGCTGTCGCGCGGCAGCCTGGAGACGTTCATCGATCGCCCGATCAGCGCGTTCTTTGTGGGACTGAGCGTGTTGCTTTTGTTGGCACAGATTTATGCGGCCTTGCGCAAGGCAAAGCCACCGGTTCGGGTGCCGGAGGCGGCGTTCGATTGATGGGCGCACGACAAGTCAGGCGGGGTGGGCTTTGGCACCCCACCGGCCCGCCGCTTTGATGATGCGGCGCCACAGCGCGCCCCACCCTACGTGGCGAACATCCGGCCCAGGGTGTCGTGGTTTGTGGTCCAGGCCATCTCGGCGTGCTGCTTCAGCAAAGCCAGAGACTTTGCGAATTCGATGGCACCCATCGGCCGGCCGTAGACATGGGCATGGACGGTGACGTCGAGGCAGGCCGGGCGGCTGGCAATCATCGGCCAGCCTTCGAGAATGCGCGCGAGCGTGCGGCTGTAGGCTTCGGGCTCCTGGCCGTAGCGCACGGACATCGGCATGTCGTTCACCTCCATGGTGAAGGGCACGCCGGTGATGGTGCCGGCAGATGTGACGATGGGGCGAGGCAGGTCGTGGTTGAAGAACTCCGCGTGCCAGCCAAAGCCTGCTTCGGCCAGCAGCTCGGTGGTGACGGCGCTGGGCGTGCAGCGCGGGCTAAGCCAGCCGCTGGGGCGATGACCGCTGGCTGATTGCAACGCCTGCACGCATCGGGCGATATCGGCTTTCTCGACGTCTGGCGCCTGCGTGGCGGGGATGATCTCCTGCGCCCAGCCATGCGCCGCCATGTGGTGGCCGGCATCGGCGATGGCGCGGATCAGTGTGGGGTGGCGTTCGGCCAGGATGCCGCTGACATAGAACACCGATGTGACGTCGGCAGCCGCCAACACATCCAGCAGCCGCCACGTGCCCTCGTTCACGCCGTATTCCGCCCAGGAACGCGCCTGCAGATCAAGGGTGCCGGCCTTCAGCACGTTGCCCATCGGCCCCACGCCGGGTGCCGCGTTGTCGCTCCAGCCTTCCAGCATGACGCTGATGGATACAGCGAGGCGGCGGCCCTGCGGCCAGCCGGCGGGCAACGCAAGGGCGGAAGGTCGGGTCATGCCACATAGGCCTTCATCGGTTTGGACAGGCTGCCGGCGGGCAGCACGGCCAGGATGGTGGGGATGTCGAGGCCAAACGACGGGACGCTGCCGGCCAGATCGCTCATGAAGCGCATGGATCGTCTCCTGTATCTTTCGTCCCCTGTATCTTTCGTCTCCTGGATCTTTCGTCCCCTGGATCTTTCGTCCTTTGTGCCGTCAGGCGGCTCGCGCGGCCAGGACGGCGTGGGCCCGGCGGAACTGGCTGGCCATTGCATCGGCCGGCATTGCGCCGGAGAACAGGAAATAACCTTCCATCAGGAAGCTGGGCACACCGGTGAGGCCGGCGCGGCGGGCCGCTTCGTCGTCCGCGCGGATTTCGGCGCTTCCACAATCGCCGGCCAACGGCGCCGGGTCGATCCCGCATTCGGTGGCGAGTGCTGCGACGACATCGAGATTGCCGATATCCAGGCCCTCGTGAAAATAGGCGGCAAAAAGACGCTCGACCACCGCGTCCTGGTCGGTGCCCGCGAGGCGGATGAGGCGATGCGCAAGGACGGTGTTGGGTGTGCGCTCCATCCGGTCGAACCGGAAGTCCAGACCAACCATCAGGCCGGCCTGCGTCACGGTGCGGTCGAGTTCGCGGGCGCGTTCGGCGCTGCCGAACTTGGCGGCCCGATACATGTTTCGTGCGATGCCGCCTGCGGGCATTTCTGGGTTCAGCTGGTAGGGACGCCAGGCGACGGTGAATGCGAGGCCCTCCTCGGCGAGCAGCACGAGCGAGTCACGCAGATTGCGTTTTCCGATGAAGCACCAGGGGCAGATAACATCGGAAATCACCTCGATCCGCATCAGGACAGGCCTCTTGCAATTGTAGTCAAGACGTTTTCCGCAAACCTGGCGCACGTCTTTTGTCATAACGGGATATGACAGTTGCGTTCAGATTTGGCGAGGGCCGAAACCGGGTGGCTTTGCGCGCTGCTCAGCTTCTTTTAGTATAGAATGGCATGCCTGCCAGCCTGGATCGGGGCAATTTCGCTCTTGATCGCAAAATCAGTCGAGGAATTGCCGCATGAGTGCCTATGTCTTCGCGCCGCCGCCCATCGTCAGCATTCCCACCTCTGATGGCGGCCAGTTTCCTGTGCGGCGCATCTTCTGCGTCGGTCGCAACTATGCGGCGCACGCCCGCGAGATGGGCCATGACCCGGACCGCGAGGCGCCGTTCTTCTTCTGCAAGCCCGCAGACAGCCTGGTGGCGGGTGGCGCCGACATGCCCTATCCGACCATGACCAGCGATCTGCATCATGAGATGGAATTGGTGGTGGGACTTTCGAGCGGTGGCTCGGACATCACTGAGGAAGACGCGATGTCGCATGTCTGGGGCTATGCCGCGGGCCTGGACATGACGCGGCGCGACATGCAGGGCGAGGCCAAAAAGGCTGGCCGGCCCTGGGATATGGCGAAGGGTTTTGATCACTCGGCACCGATCGGCGTGATGGTGCCGGCGCGTGCGGTGGCAGACCCGGGCAAGGGGTTGATCGAGTTGAAGGTGAATGGACAGGTTCGGCAGAGCAGCGATCTTTCGTTGCTGATCTGGTCGATCCCCGAGACGATCGCGTATCTGTCCCGGCTGGTGCGGCTTGAGGCTGGCGATCTGATTTTCACGGGAACGCCCGAGGGTGTGGCCGCGGCTGGCCGTGGGGATGTGTTGGAGGGTGTGGTGGCTGGTGTTGGCAGTGTGACGACGAAGCTGGTGTGAACGGGGGATCAGCCGCCGAGATAGGCGGCTGCCACCGCGGGGTCTTCGGCCAGGACCGCGGCGGGGCCGTGCAGCACGATGCGGCCGGTTTCGATGACGTAGGCGTCGTCGGCCACTTCGAGTGCCGCGGAGGCGTTCTGTTCAACCAGTAATATGGTGGTGCCTTCCTGCTTGAG
>JBBROR010000176.1:0-6905 GCA_038229175.1 Acetobacterales bacterium
ACAATCTCAGGCATGGCCGGGCCGGACCCGGCGCGAACAGCAATCCAGATGCGTGGGGCATAGCTGGCCAGGTTGTCGCGATAGGTGGGCGTGTCGGTGCGATGCAGATCCAGATGGAAACTGCCGGCAAAGAAGCGTTCGCCAGTGTTGGTTGAGCCCAGCTTCGTGCCGTGGGCGATGGCGGGATCGCCGGGCAGCACCGCCACCGGAAGCCACAGATGATCCGCCCATTGGCTGACCGCCACACGGCGCTCCAGCACCACGCTGACGAGGATCGTCTCGGTGGCCATTAGCCGCACCCCATCATGCCAGCACCGCAGTCGGAAATCCGGTAAGCAGATTCTGGGGCTTCAGACGCACCAGATTGTCAGCGTTGGCCGCCATCATCAGATAGATCGGCAGCCCACGCATATCCGGCCGGATTGGCGCATCGTGCCCGGGCACACAGCGGAACAGCGACAGCAGGCGCTCGGCGTCTGGCGGATCCTCGCCAGCCCAAAGCGCGTTGCCGATGCGGGTGGCCTCGCTGTCCAACCCGATGAACCAGCGCCAGTCGGGGTCGACCAGTGCCGGCAACGGATCGATATCGACCTCGATGGCGAGCATGTGGCGCAGCCAGACGACGATGGCCCGCCCCAGCGCATCGCGCCCCCCAGGCGTGCCGCCAAGATTGAGCACGGTGTCGAACGCATCGCTGCGGCCCCAATAATCGGCGGCATTGTCTTCGGTGAGCACCGAAAGCTCGGCGACGGCGGGCGGTGCCAGCATGGCCAGCAGCGGGCTGGCGCGGCGCCGCTGTTCATGCGTTTCGATGGCGTCGGCATCCGCCAGCAGGATGGTGCCCTCATGGTAGGTCACGCGCTGCGGGCGGAAGAACAATTCGGCGGCGCGCACGGTGGCGGCGTCGGTGCAGTCGTGCAGCGCGTTGCGCAGGATGACATGGACCAGCTGCGTCATGAACAGCGGCGGCGTGGTGGCGGTGTCTGCCGTGGCCAGCCGCAGATAGGCAGCCTCGATCGTGGGCGCTGCCATCAGCGCCTTGCGGAACGCGAGAAAGACAGACCAGTTCTCAGCCGCGTCCGCGTCCGCCAGCACCGCGGCATCGGCAGCGGCCCGGGGGCTATCCAACAGGTGCGCGTGCAAGGCGCGTTCGGCGTCGCACGCATCCTCCGGCGGCATCAATTCCGGCCGAGCCAGGAAGGCGCGCAGGAAATCATCGGTGAGGAGGAGAAATCCGTCCGGCGAACGGTCCAGCAGCAAATGCCCGGAGGAGACCCAAAACTCCCTCATGCCGCCCCCGCTCATGGGATCGGGTCGCCAAGCAGGCGGGTGAGATCGACGGGGTGGGGCTCCTCATCGGTCTCCACCAGTGCAAACACCGGCGGCGCCTGGTCGGCGCGGGGCGAAAGCGTGCGGAACCGCTCCTCCAACCCCGTTTCGGTCATGGTGCGCTGGACGGCGATAACGGTGCCGAGCGGGAGATCACACAGCGAGGCCGCGAAGGACACCTCCTCACGCGCCGCGGCGAGGGCGACGGCGGCGTTTGGAGCGCCGAAGCGGGTCAGCAGCTGGTCGGCCAACAGGCGCGCCACGTGGTCCGCATCGCCTTCCGCCACCTCCACCAACGTGGACCAGCCGAGGCTTTCGACGCCAAGAAATCCTGAACGCAACGCAACGCGCGCCTTGTGGGACAGGGTGGCCGGGTCAGAAGGGGCGAACACGAAGGCACCGGACACCGCCCACTCGCCGGGCTGGGCGGTGCGCTCGAACACGAATTTGTCCGACGGGTCGAGCTGCAGGGTGCGTGGCAATTTCACCGTCCAACCTCACCATCCACCAGCCAGCTTGGTGTGCGTTGGGACATTGCGAGACCCTTCGTACTTCCGGTTGTGCCGTAGCGGCGCCAGCTTTCCAGCGCTGCCTTGGGGCCGCCCTGCGACCAGCCATCCAGCGCCAGCATGAAATGTCGCCCAAAGCTTTCGAGGAACGGGCCGGCCTCGAAATCGTCGAACCCGTCGTTGATCAGCGCCGCCGGGGGCACGCCACCGACATGTTCTGGCGCCAACGCACGCAGCGTAAACCCGAAGATGAGCCACGCGGGAACGTCTTGTTCAAGGCACTCACGCGGCCAGTCGATCTGCGCGCCGCCCACCAGGGCACCGTCGAAATGCACGCGGTCCGGCCAAACCAACGTCAGTGGCTTTTCCGGCGGGCTGATGGCAGCGAGCGAATCGGCGATGGCGGCGAGGCCCGCGAACACGACTTGGCGGGCTTCGGACAGTTTTTCCTCCGGTTCCAGCAGCACCGCACAGTCAACGATATCGGGCCGACGCACCCAGATCAGCAGCCCGGCCCCGGCGCCGGCCTCAGCTTCGGCCCGCGCCCGCTGCATGGCGTCGCCACCTTCGCGCAGCGCAATCTCGGAATACGGCGGCGGCAAAGCGAGCACGGGTTGTCTCCATAAGCGGACGAAACGCCTATATAGGAGCGTTGCCACCAAAGGACGAGTTCATGCCGCCAAGCCCACCGCCTCCGGATCGTATCGTGTTCGCCTGCTCCTGCGAGGACACGATGGTGCTGGACGGCAAGGCGCTTTCGCATGCCAGCGGCGAATTGCGAACGGCAAGGCATCTCTGCCGTGCCGGGATCGGCGCAGTGCGCGCGGCTCTCGCCGAAGGCCGCCCGATCACCATCGGCTGCACGCAGGAGGCGCCGGTGTTCGCCGAACTGGCGGATGAAGCGGGCCAGGAGATCCAGTTCGTCAACATCCGCGAGCAGGCAGGCTGGTCAAACGCCACCGGCACCGGGGCAAAAATGGCGGCCTTGTTGGCGGCAGGCGCGGTGGCAATGCCGCCAGTCGAGCTGGTGTCGCTCACCAGCGAGGGCGTGGCGCTGATCTATGGGCATGACGAGGTGGCGATCGAAGTCGCCAAACGCCTGTCCGACACGCTCGATGTGACGGTCCTGCTCTCCCGACCCGGCGCCGTCATGCCGCCCGCGCGTGACGATTTCCCGGTGCTGCGCGGCACCATCCGCACCGCGAAGGGGTATCTCGGCGCGTTCGAACTGGTTGTGGACGACAGCGCAGCCGCGGCGCCTTCCTCGCGCAGCCAGCTCCTCTGGGCCACGCCACGCGACGGCGCGGTGTCGCGTTGCGACATCGTGATCGATCTCACCGGCGGCACAGCCTTGTTCCCCGCGCACGACCTCCGCCACGGCTATCTGCGGGCCGATCCGGCCCGGCCAGAGACGGTGGAGCGACTGATCCTTGACGCATCCCGACTGATCGGCACCTTCGACAAGCCAGCCTATGTCCGATTCAACGCCAGCCTATGCGCCCACAACCGCTCCAAGCGCACCGGCTGCACGCGCTGCCTCGACGCCTGCCCGGCCGGCGCGATCACGCCAGCTGGAGACGTGGTGGCCATCAGCGCGGAAATCTGCGCCGGCTGCGGCGCCTGCGCGTCGGTGTGCCCAACCGGTGCTGCCACCTATGCACTGCCGCCCGCCGAGGCGGTGATCACCCGGCTGCGCGTGCTGCTTTCCACCTATGCCGCGGCCGGTGGGGCCCCGCCGGTGGTGCTACTGCACGATGAGGCCCACGGCCAGGCGTTGATCGACGCGGCGGCGCGTTACGGCAAAGGTCTGCCGGCGCATGTGCTGCCGCTGCGTCTGAACGAGGTCACACAGGCCGATATCGCTTTCATGGCCAGCGCCTATGCCTATGGCGCGGCCGGCGTGGTGGCGCTGGTGCGCGCACGCCCGCTGCACGATATCGCGCCCTTGCACCGGCTAGTGGCACTGACGGCCGCGATCCTCGCCCCGCTGGGGCTGGACGCACCGGTGGTGCTGGAAACGGATGACCCCGATGCGCTATGGGCGATCGGTGCCGGGCCGGTGGTCCCTTCCCCGTCGCGTTTCCTGCCGATGGCGACCGGGCGGCATCTGGCGGTCAGTGCCCTGAAGGAGCTGCACCGCGCCGCCGGACAGCCACAGGTCTCGACAAAGCTCCCCGCCGGCAGCCCGTTCGGCGCCGTCATCGTGGACACGCAAGGCTGCACGCTCTGCCTCGCCTGCGTGGCCGCCTGCCCGGTGGGCGCGCTGCGCGACGATCCGGACAAGCCGACCCTGCGTTTTGCGGAGGATGCCTGCGTACAATGCGGTCTGTGCCGCGCCACGTGCCCGGAGCGGGTGATCACGCTCGAACCACGGCTCGATCTCACCGCCTGGGCGGCCGGCGCCATCACGATAAAGCAGGAGGAGCCGTATCCGTGCCTGTCCTGTGGCAAGCCGTTCGGCGCGCGCAGCTCGGTGGAGCGGATCGTGGCAAAGCTTTCTGAAAAGCACTGGATGTTCAGCGGATCGAACGCACGGCGGATCGATGTCATCCGTATGTGCGAGGATTGCCGGGTGGAGGCGGTGATGAACGAGAGCTTCGACCCGCACCAAGCCCCGGCGCGGCCGTTGCCACGCACTGAATAAGGGGGATCACAGGCTTCTGATCTGCCGCACGAAACGAATTGTTAAGGCTCATGGTGCAGGCTTGCAGGTAGCGCGATCGGCGTGACCTTGGGAGCTTTCGATGTTCGACAATCTGAAATTGATTTGGAAACTATCCGTTCCGGTGGCCTTCATGATGGCGACCGTGATGGGGATCGTCGGCTTCGCAAAAGTGGGGCTGGATCGTATGAGCGCCGCCATGACGGAAACGGTGGACGTGCACAGCGCCAGGCTGGACGCAAACCATAAGTTGGAGATCGAAAGCCTCAAAATCTCGAACGCACTGCGCGGCCTGATGCTGGAAACCGATCCGCAGGGTGCCCGAGCCTATGTCGAGCCGCTGCACGCAGCGCAATCCGACGCTAAGGCATTGATCAATCGGTTGAGCCAGCTCGCCGCAGGTGATCCGCCCCGCGAGGCCCTGATGACCACCCTGAAACAGGATTTTGTTGCTTATGAAGACGCAGTAGAATCGGTCATGAAGCTTGCGCTGGCAGGCAATGGTGTCGCGGCTTCCGCCCTGAACCTTAAAAGCGCGATTCCCGCGCGCGCCAAACTGATAAACTTTATTGCGTCGCGGGCGGAGACTATATCGGCCGAGACCACTGCCTCGCGCGATGCGGCGGTCGGACAAAGTGAGAAGTCCGCCCTGGCGCTTATCGTGGCAGCCTCGATCGGCCTTGCCGCTTCGCTGTGTCTGATGGTCGCGATCGTCACCTTCAAGATTGTGCGCCCAATCACGGCCGTGGCCGCAAGCATGACACGAGTCGCCGCTGGTGAGCTGGATGTTGCCGTGGTGGGTGTTGCACGCAACGACGAGGTGGGCATTCTTGCCCGTGCGCTGGACGTGTTCCGGGTAAAAGCAATCACCGCGCGGGACCAAACCGAAGCCATGGTGCGCGATGCCGCGCAGCGAGTGGCCCGAGCGGCGAAGCTAGAGACGTTGGTGCAGGGCTTCGAAACGGAGGCGGGCGGCTTGGTGGGGCTGGTATCGGCCGCCTCCACCGAATTGGAGGCAACGGCGCAATCGATGTCGTCCACCGCCACACAGACCAACCAGCAGGCCTGCAATGTTGCCTCCGCAGCAGAGGAGGCCAGTGCCGGCGTACAAACAGCAGCGTCGGCGGCCGAGGAACTGACCTCGTCGATCGGTGAAATCACGCGTCAGATGCAGCAATCCTCGCGTGTGACCGAAAAGGCGGTGGAGGAGGCGCGGCGGACGGACGTGATCGTGCGCGCGCTTGCCGAAGGCGCTCAGAAGATCGGCGACGTGGTGGGCCTGATTACCAGCATCGCCGGCCAGACCAATCTGCTGGCGTTGAACGCCACGATCGAGGCGGCGCGAGCTGGCGATGCGGGCAAGGGTTTCGCGGTCGTAGCGTCCGAGGTGAAGAACCTCGCCCAACAGACTGCCAAGGCCACCGAGGACATCCGCGCCCAAATCGGCCAGATTCAAAGCGCCACGGTGGAAGCCGTGGATGCCATCAAGGGCATCACCGCCACGATCGAGGATGTGCGCATCATCGCTGTCAGCATCGCATCTGCAGTGGAAGAGCAGGGAGCCGCCACCTCCGAGATTGCGCGCAACGTGCAGCAGACCGCTGCGAGTACACAGGAAGTGACGGCGAACATCGCAGGCGTTAGCCAAGCGGCGAACGATACCGGGGCCGCAGCGACCCAGGTTCTTGCCGCGGCGGGCGGCCTGTCAAAGCAGGCGGAGGAACTCAGCGCAGCGTTCAACGGGTTTGTGATGGGGATACGCGCCGCGTAGACGCTTTTAAGGACCGGTCAAGTTTCGCCGCTTCACGAGCCGGCGCGGGTTTTGTTTGCATGCGCGGGGTTGGCAGGTAGTAACGCGCAGCCAGTGCTTCATACCAAACAGCCTTTGAAACATTCCCTATGTGTCAAAGGCTGTTTGGTATGGCACGCGTGGGGTTTCGAGAAACGGCGGGCTTCATGCACTCAACGGGTGTGGAAAGTCTGCCGATCAGAGGGACGACAGCACCGCCGGCGCCAGTCCTGCAATTTTTGCGGCGGGGTGGGCTGGGTTTCGGAACCGCAACTCGCCATCCGACGCCGCATCGGGCGCGTCAATGCCCACCAACTCCAGACGTGAGGCGCAGGTGACAGCCACCACTGTGCGGGCTTCAGGATGCGTGAGGAACTGGCGCGCCTCACCTTCCAGTTCCAACTTTTCGCGCAGATGGCGCCACTCGGTACGGTCGGTGTCCTCGACGAACATCGCCAAAATTCCTGGCCTTGTGCCGCTCAGGCGTGCCGGCGCCAAGGCTGCCATGCGCCTTCTGATGGCCACAGCCACCTCGTCCTCGCGCCCGGCCCGCGCCGCCAGCACGAACAGGCCGCCATTGGCGCTGGTCATGGCGAGATGCGCCTGATGACCAAAC
>JBBROR010000177.1:0-6899 GCA_038229175.1 Acetobacterales bacterium
CTGCGTCTGGGATCGAAAGGCCTTTCGGCCGGATGTTCGACACACAGTTGCGCTCCGCGTCGGTCCGCCCGCGTCGGGGTTGCCAGGTCAGATAGGCGCCGAGGCTGTCGGCCGATGAGAGCCCTGGCCGTTCGCCGATCAGCATCAGAACCGCCTCGGCCTGTAACGCTGCGCCAATATCGTCGCCGATGGCCACGCGGGCCTGGGTGGCGATCACCACGGGGCAGCCCAACGCCAGGGCCGCGATCAGGGGGGCGGCATGGCGTTGCGCCGCGATGGCCGACAGCCCGTCTGCCACCACGATGGCGATGCAGCCGGGCAGTGGGGTCAGTGAATGGACTGGATGGAGCCGGCGGCCGAGGTCTGGGCGAAGCAGATAAGTGGCGCGGTCCGGCGCCTCGCTGCGCACCCAGGGCGCATTGGTTCCCAGGTCGCAGCGCAGTGCGTCCACGTCAAGCGATGCATAAACGGCATCCCGGGCTGCGGCGTGGTCGGCCTGGAACGCCAGGTGTGCCGCCGTGGGTATCGCGTTGCCGGCTCGGCCGAGCGCCACGCGGGCCAAGGTGAAGCGGCGCAGGTCGGTCCATTGTGCGGGCGGCAGGCTCACGCCGACAAAAGGCCCAAGGCGGCGGCCGGCAGCAGATCGGTGCCGGCGAAGTTCATCCGGTCCAGCCAGGCCTCGAATTCCGGTGCCGGGCGCAGGCCCAGGGCGGCGCGCAGATAGAGTGCGTCGTGGAACGAGGTGCTTTGGTAGGACAGCATGACGTCGTCAGCCCCCGGCACACCCATTACGTAGGTGACGCCGGCCACGCCCAGCAGGGTCAGCAACCCGTCCATATCGTCCTGATCGGCTTCGGCGTGGTTGGTGTAGCAGACGTCGACCCCCATCGGCAGGCCAAGCAGCTTGCCGCACATATGGTCTTCCAGCCCGGCGCGGGTGATCTGGCGGCCATCGGCCAGGTATTCGGGGCCGATGAAGCCCACCACGGAGTTGACCAGAAGGGGGTCGAAGACGCGGGCCACGGCGTAGGCGCGGGCTTCCAGGGTTTGTTGATCCACACCGTGATGCGCGCCGGCGGACAGCGCGCTGCCCTGGCCGGTCTCGAAATACATCACGTTGCGCCCAACGGTGCCGCGGTTGAGCGAAAGGGCGGCCTGCTGTGCTTCCTTCAGCATCGCCAGGGTGATGCCGAATGACTGGTTGGTAGCTTGGGTGCCGCCGATCGATTGGAACACGAGGTCGACCGGCGCACCGGCCTCAATGCAGCGCATTGTGGTGGTGACGTGTGCGAGCACACAGCTTTGCGTGGGGATGGCAAATCGTGAAATGACGTTGTCCAGCATGTCGAGCAGACGATGGGTGATCTCGGGGCTGTCGGTGGCGGGGTTGACGCCGATCACCGCATCGCCGGCGCCCAGCAGCAGCCCGTCCAGCGTGCTGGCAGCGATGCCGGCGAGATTGTCGGTGGGATGATTGGGCTGCAGGCGCACGGACAGCCGTCCTGGCAGGCCGATGGTGGAGCGGAACGCTGTGGTGACGTGGCATTTCGCGGCCACTGAAATGAGGTCCTGTAGCCGCATGATCTTGCTCACGGCCGCCACCATCTCGGGCGTGAGGCCAGCGCGAAGGGGGGCGGGATCGTCGTGCGACAACAGCTGGTCGCGCAGCCCGCCCACTGTGAGATGCCGGATCGGGGCGAAGGCCACAGGGTCATGATTGTCGATGATCAGCCTGGTGACGTCGCAGGCCTCATAGGGCACCACCACTTCATTGAGGAAGACCGGCAACGGAAGATCGGCCAGCGCCATCTGGGCTGCCACGCGTTCGGTGGCAGACCGCGCGGCGATCCCGGCCAAGGTGTCGCCGGACCTGGTCGGCGACGCCTTGGCCATTAAATCGGCAAGCGTTTCAAAGCCATAACGGTTCCCGCGCAAAGTGTGGTGATAGGGCATCGGGCAATTATTCTTCTGGACACATATGGATATTTCCTCTAGCACCCCGCTCTCATTCGGAACGCGGGAGACCTCGGGCCACGCATCGTGCGTGGAGTGGTCGTGTGCACCGCGGTCCCTGGGAAAGAGCCTGGGATCATGGCGAAAAAGATTGTTGGCTACATTAAGTTGCAGGTGCCCGCGGGCAAGGCAAATCCGTCGCCGCCGATCGGGCCGGCGCTCGGACAGCGCGGCCTGAACATCATGTCGTTCGTCAAGGAATTCAACGCGCAAACCGCGCAGATGGAAGTGGGCATGCCCATCCCCGTGGTGATAACCGCGTTCGGTGACCGCACGTTCACCTTCATTATGAAGACGCCGCCGAACACCTACTTCCTGAAGAAGGCCGCGGGCATCACCAAGGGTACGACCACTGCCGGCAAGGGCGCGGCTGTGGGTAAGGTTACCGTGGCGCAGTTGGAAGAGATCGCGGCCGTGAAGATGAAGGACCTCAACGCCAACGACATCGCCGGCGCTGTGAGCATGCTCAAGGGCTCCGCGCGTTCGATGGGCCTTACTGTGGTGGAGGGCTGACATCATGGCACACAACAAGCGTCTCGAATCTGGCCGTAAGACCGTCGATGCCGCCAAGGCGTATGCCCTGGCCGATGCGATCTCGCTCGCCAAGAAGAATGCGACCGCGAAGTTCGACGAGACCATCGAGATCACGATGAACCTTGGCATCGATCCGCGTCATGCCGACCAGATGGTGCGTGGCCTCGTCGGCCTGCCGAACGGCACTGGAAAAACCCTGCGCGTGGCCGTGTTTGCCCGTGGTGCGAAGGCTGATGAAGCCCGCGCCGCCGGTGCCGACGTGGTTGGCGCCGAGGATTTGAGCGAGGCCGTGCAGGCCGGCATCATCGATTTCGACCGCTGCATCGCCACGCCCGACATGATGGGCATGGTAGGGCGCGTGGCCAAGATCCTCGGGCCGCGCGGCCTGATGCCGAACCCGCGTCTCGGCACCGTGACCATGGACGTCAAGGGCGCCATTTTGGCGGCCAAGGCTGGCCAGGTTGAGTTCCGTGCCGAGAAGGCCGGCATCGTGCATGCCGGCATTGGCAAGGCCAGCTTCACCGATGAGAAGCTGCTTGAGAATGCGCGCGCGTTTGCCGATGCCATCCTCAAGGCGCGGCCGACCGGTGCGAAGGGCGTTTATGTTCAAAAGGTTGCCGTCAGCTCGTCGATGGGCCCCGGCGTTCGCGTGGACATCAGCAGCCTCGGTGTCTGATTGCGTTTCATCCTTCGTTAAGGGGTGAAGCACAGAATACGCCCTGTCGGAAGGCAGGGCGCGCAGGGGGCGGGAGCCCCCGATCCTGTCCGAGACCGCTCGTATCGCATCTGCGATTTAAGGACCTTTAAAGGTCGCGCGTGGGAGACGGGGATGCCCGAGGATCGCCGGCCAACGCCCCGCTTGGGGCATGGTTGCGTGTCTTCTGGTGGTTCCGGCTGGCTCTATCCTTTCGGGGATTGGGCATGGACAGGCGAACCGGGCCAACCCCGGGCGCCTGAGAGTTTGGGTGTTCAGGGCTGGCCCATTTGGGCAAAACCGGTCTGATGCGGTCCACACGCACCAGGCCACCGACGGAGACGGGATTTGGACCGTAAGGAGAAGCGAGAGTTTGTAGCCTCGCTCGCCAGCGTGTTCGCAGAGACGTCGATGGTTGTCGTGACCCTGAACAAGGGCATGACGGTGGTTGACGTCAACAAACTGCGGCGTGCGATGCGGGCGGCGGGTTGCAACTACAAGGTCGCGAAGAACCGGCTGGCCATCCTTGCCTTGGACGGAACCAAGTTCGATGGCATCGCACCGCTGCTGAAGGGCCCGACCGCGCTTGCGTGGTCGCGTGATGCAGTGGCTGTGTCGAAGGCTGCCATCGAGTTCGCCAAGACCAATGATAAGTTCGTCGTGCTCGGCGGAGCGCTCGGAACCCAAACGCTAAGTGCGGATGGGATCAAGGCGCTGTCCGAGTTGCCGAGCCTGGATACCTTGCGTGCAGGCCTGCTGGGAATGCTCAATACCCCGGCAACCCGTATCGCTGGCATCCTTCAGGCTCCTGGCGGACAGATCGCGCGGGTCTTGGCTGCGTTCGCGACCAAGGATGAGGCTGATACAGCCGAGGCTGCCTGACCAACACACCCAAGCCTTCCAATGCAGGCCTGCCATGCCGTGGGTGTGGTGGCCTTGCACGGAACCTCTCAGACGACACTTAAAGGACTATGAAAATGGCTGATCTGGCGAAACTGGTTGACGAGCTTTCCGCCCTCACGGTTCTCGAAGCTGCTGAGCTGTCAAAGATGCTCGAAGAGAAGTGGGGCGTATCCGCCGCTGCTCCGGTGGCCGCTGCCGGCCCCGCGGCTGCCGCCGCTCCGGCTGCTGTCGTGGAAGAGCAGACAGAATTCACGGTGACCTTGACCGCCGCTGGCGACAAGAAAATCAACGTGATTAAGGAAGTGCGTGCGATCACAGGTCTTGGGCTGAAGGAAGCCAAGGACCTGGTCGAAGGCGCTCCGAAGGTCCTGAAGGAGTCGGCCACGAAGGACGAGGCCGCCAAGATCAAGAAGCTGCTGGAAGACAACGGCGCCTCTGTCGAAGTCAAGTGATTGGCTCGGCATTCTAATCTGGGCCACGCCATGTTGTGGCACTGAGTTGGATCGGACGGAAATCATGTTGGTTTCCGTCCAATTCCGCGTTCTGAGCGGTCCTCTGGGGCCGGCATGGCGCGCTACTTGCTGAACCCTAGGGTGGACGGGGCGCTTTTGTCCCACTCGCGTGACGATCAGACGAACAAAACGGGGATCAGGACAGGCATGAACGCGATCACGAGGTCCTTCACCGCTCAGAAGCGCATCCGCAAGAATTTCGGGCGTATTCCCGAAGTGGCCCAGATGCCGAATCTGATCGATGTGCAACGCTCGAGCTACGAAGCGTTCCTCCAGATGCACACGCCGCATGACAGCCGCACCAATACCGGCCTGCAGGAAGTGTTCAAATCGGTCTTCCCGATCGACGATTTCGCCGGGCGCGGGCGCCTCGAATTCGTCTACTACGAATTGGAAGATCCGAAATATGACGTCGAGGAATGCATCCAGCGCGGGCTGAATTTTGCCGCTCCGCTGAAGGTCATTCTCCGGCTGATCGTTTGGGACCTCGATGAGGACACCGGTGCGCGGTCCATCCGCGACATCAAGGAGCAACCCGTCTATATGGGTGACATGCCCCTGATGACGGACAACGGCACGTTCATCATCAACGGCACCGAGCGCGTGATCGTGTCGCAGATGCACCGCTCGCCGGGCGTATTCTTTGACCACGACAAGGGCAAGACGCATTCGTCGGGCAAGTATCTGTTCGCGGCGCGCGTGATTCCGTATCGGGGATCGTGGCTCGATTTCGAGTTCGACAGCAAGGACCTTGTGTATGTGCGCATCGACCGCAAGCGGAAGCTGCCGGTCACCACGTTGCTGTATGCGCTCGACAGCCTTGCCACCGACAAGTTGCGCCAGGCGCGGATTGCCAAGGGTGAGCCGATCGAGTTGAATGAAATCAAGGGCATGGACGCCGAAGAGATCCTGTCCAACTTCTACACGCAGGTGATCTTCAGTCGAACGCCCAAGGGTTGGGCGCGTCCGTTCGATCCTGAGGCATTCCGGGGCATCAAGCTGCTTGAGCCGTTGGTGGATGCGCAGACTGGCGAGATTGTGGCCGATGCCGAAACCAAACTGACCTCGCGCACCGCCCGGAAGATCGCCGAAAAGACCAGTGAAGTGCTGGTTGGTCGCGCTGACCTGCTCGGCCGCTTCGTGGCCATCGACCTGGTGAACGAAGAGACTGGCGAGATCTATGCTGAGGCCGGCGAAGAGTTGGCCGAGGCGCGTCTGGCTGCGCTCGAGGCTGCCGGCATCGATCGCCTGCCAACGCTCGCCGTTGACCCGTCGACTGGACCGTGGATCCGCAACACGCTCGCGGTGGACAAGAACACCGGGCGCGACGATGCGCTGACAGACATCTATCGCGTCATGCGCCCTGGCGAGCCACCTACGCCTGAGACGGCTGAGACCCTGTTCCGTGGCCTGTTCTTTGACGGTGACCGCTACGACCTTTCGGCCGTGGGTCGCGTGAAGATGAACATGCGCCTGGGCGTGGAGGCCGAGGACACCATGCGCATCCTGCGCAAGGAGGACATCCTCAAGACCGTCAAGATCATGTGCGAGCTGAAGGACGGGCGCGGACAGATCGACGACATTGACAACCTCGGCAACCGCCGGGTGCGCTCGGTGGGCGAGCTGATGGAGAATCAGTATCGCCTGGGCCTGCTTCGCATGGAGCGCGCAATCCGCGAGCGTATGGGTTCGGTCGATATCGACACCGTGATGCCGCATGATCTGATTAACGCCAAGCCGGCCGCGGCGGCGGTGCGTGAATTCTTCGGCAGTTCGCAGCTGTCGCAGTTCATGGACCAGACCAATCCGCTGTCGGAAGTGACGCATAAGCGCCGCCTGTCCGCGCTTGGGCCTGGCGGTCTGACACGGGAGCGCGCCGGCTTTGAAGTGCGCGATGTGCATCCAACGCATTACGGCCGTATCTGCCCAATCGAGACGCCGGAAGGGCCGAACATCGGCCTGATCAACTCGCTGGCGACCTTCGCCAAGGTCAACAAGTATGGGTTCATCGAAACCCCGTACATGTTGGTTAAGGATGGCGTGGTTCAGAAGGAGCCGCGTTATCTTTCGGCGATGGAAGAAGAGAAGCTGGTTGTGGCCCAGGCGGATGCGCCAATGGACAAGGATGGCCGCTTCACCCAGGAACTGGTCTCCGTGCGCAAGCAGGGCGATTTCCGGCTGGTGAAACCGGAAGACGTGACCGCCATCGACGTTTCGCCGAAACAGCTCGTGTCGGTGGCCGC
>JBBROR010000178.1:0-6897 GCA_038229175.1 Acetobacterales bacterium
AGCGATGGAGATTTGGGTCAAGCGGAGGCTGTCTCCTTGATGAGTATTCCGTTCAATGAATTGGGGCGGGCGGCGTCGATATGCACCGGCACGATGTGGCCGATGAGGCTTTCCGGGCCGAGCGCGTGCACGGGCTGGAGCCATGGGGTGCGGCCGCCGATCTGTCCGGGCTGGCGGCCGACATGGGTGAACAGCACATCGACGGTCTGGCCGATTGTGCTGGCGTTGAACGCGGTGGTCTGGTCGCGCAGCAGCGCCTGGAGCGTCTGCAGGCGGCGATCGGCCACGTCGTCCGGCACTTTATCGCCCATTCCGGCGGCGGGGGTGCCGGGGCGGGGCGAGTATTTGAAGCTGAACGCGAACACGAAGCCGACGCGGCGGATGAGGGTGAGCGTGGCTTCGAAATCGGCCTCGGTCTCGCCGGGGTGGCCCACGATGAAATCCGAAGACAACGCGAGGTCGGGGCGGGCGGCGCGGAGGCGGTCGATCACGGAGAGGTAGTCGGCGGCGGTGTGCTTGCGGTTCATCGCCGCCAGCATGCGGTCTGAGCCGGATTGCACGGGCAAATGCAGGAACGGCATCAGCTCGGGCGTGTCGCGGTGGGCTTCGATCAGGTCGTCGTCCATGTCGCGCGGGTGCGACGTGGTGTAGCGGATGCGGTCGAGGCCTGGGATGCGGGCGAGGCGGCGGGCGAGATTTCCGAGTGTGGAGGGCACGCCGTTTTCGTCCAGGCCGTGCCAGGCGTTGACGTTCTGGCCGAGCAGGGTGATCTCGCGGGTGCCCTGGGCGACCAGGCGGCGCGCTTCGGCGAGAACCGTGAGTTCGCTGCGGCTTGCCTCGGCGCCGCGGGTGTAGGGCACCACGCAGAACGAGCAGAACTTGTCGCAGCCTTCCTGGATGGTGAGGAAGGCGGTCAGGCCCTGGGGGGCGGAGGCTTCGGGCAGGTGGTCGAACTTGTCCTCGGCGGGGAAGTCCGTCTCGATCACGGCGCCGGCGGCCCGGCTGGCGCGGGCGACCATTTCGGGTAGGCGGTGATAGGTCTGCGGGCCGAGCACGATGTCCACATAGGGCGCGCGGGCCAGGATTTCCGCGCCTTCGGCCTGCGCTACGCAGCCGGCGACGGCCAGGATCATGCGGTGGCCCTGGGCGCGGCGGGCCTCCTGCAGCACGCGCAGGCGGCCGAGTTCGGAGAACACCTTCTCCGCCGCCTTGTCGCGGATGTGGCAGGTGTTGAGGATGACCATGTCGGCGTCATCGGGCGCATCGACGGGGCCGTAGCCGAGTGGTGCGAGGACGTCGGCCATCCGGCCGCTGTCGTACACGTTCATCTGGCAGCCCCACGTGATCATGTGGAGGCGGCGGGAATTGGGGGTCAAGACCGGGGGTCGGTCAGGGTGGTCATCGCAGCGGCCAGTCGCACCGGAAAGTCCAAAACGTCGCTCAATGTCTTCCTTTCGGCCTCGCCTGCATGCAGCGAGGTCAAGATGGAGGAATGGGCAACCGGACGGGTCAGGTCAAGGCTCAGGCAGGAATTCCCCTTCGATTCGCCTTGATCTGGCGTGGATACAGTGTCGCGGCAGAGGGGGTGGCCGTGTCAACGAAGAAGCGATGCTGCCTTGAAAGCTTAAACAAAGGCCGGTGCGGCGTCTGCGGCCTGGGCATCGGCGGACGGCATCGGTGGGGCTACCGGGCGGTTCTGCCGCAGGGTGGCCGCGCCGTCGGCCACGATGGCGTAGGCGGCGGCGGTCAGCGCCTTGCGGCTGGCGAATTTTTCGGGGTCGAGCGGCGGGTGCAGCAGCACGCTGGCGCGCAGGCCCTTGTACTGGGCCAGGCGCCAGAAATGCGAGCCGAGGTCCATGTCGCCATACCAGGCGAACAGCGGCCTTGCGGCGCGGCCGGTGGGCAGGCCGGCGAGGCGGTCGTACACCACCGAGACTGGCTGGACGAGCGGGGTGCGGCCCTTGTCGGTGACGGGCAGTTCGGCCACCGCGAGGAAGGCCGAACGAAAGGGCAGGACGCGGGAGCCGTCGCTGCTGGTGCCTTCGGGGAACAGGATCAGGTTGTCGCCGTGGGTGAGCCTTGCCACCATGTCGTCCCGCTCGCGGCCGGTGCTGGTGCGGGTGCGGCGAACATAGACGGTGCGGCCCAGCCTCGCGATGGTGCGGATCACCGGCCAACGCCCGACTTCCTCCTTGGCGATGAAGCAGGCCGGCAGGCGGCTGCCGAGCACCAGGATGTCCAGCCAGGACGAATGGTTGGAGACGAACACGATCGGCCGTCCGTCGGCGGATCGTTCGGCAACCGCGCCGATGACCCGGACGTTAAGGCCGATGACGCGACAGACGATGTTCCAATAGAATTGGGAGAACGAATCCTTGGCCTTGCCGGGAAGCAGGATGAGCACCGATTGGATCACGATGGCAATCGCAGTCCAGAGCACGGCCAGCAGGGCGCGGCGCGTGGACCGAACGCGGCGCACGATCAGCCGCTGCGTGGGCAGGGCAATGCTCGACCACGCGGCGTCATCCACCTTTTGTTGCGGCCTGCGCAGCAAGGGGAAGCGTTTGGCCTTCAGACGCCGGGGGGTGTTATCCATGACGCAGCGATTACTCCCGACACTGCAGCCGGACAATGAAAGCTTCGTGAAAATTCTTTGACAGCCCGGAGCCCCACCTTTCGCACCGCCCTTGTGCTGTGTGCCTGCATTGCGCCGGCGATTCTGTTGGCCCTGCATCCGCTTGCCGGCCGTGCGGCGGATGCGCTGGGGTACGACGTTGCCATCGCACCCACGGGCGATGACGCGATTGATGCCGCGGCCCGTGATTCCGCAACGTTGGTGCAGCTGCATGACGCGGGCGCGGTCAGCCCCGCAACCTTGGTGGCGCGGGCGCGGGCGGATGCGGAACGGCTGGGCGGCGCGTTGCGCAGCCTGGGGCGTTACAGCGGGCAGATCCGCATCAGCCTGGCCGGACTTGATCTGGACGACCCTGAATTGCCCGAAATTTTAGAGGCGCTTCCCGCCCGCGACACGGTGGCGGTGGCGATCACGCTGACGCCCGGGCCGGTGTTCAGGCTGCGGCGCATCCGGATCGACGGCGATGCGGCCGGGCAGACGCTGGACCTGGCGCCGGGCGCCCCGGCGCGGGCGGGTGACGTGCTGGCAGCCGGGGCGAAGCTGCAGGCAGCACTTCTGGATGCGGGCCATGCGCTGGCCGTTGTGGGCGCGCCGATCGCCGATGTGAACACGGCATCGCAGTCCCTGGACGTGACGTTTCCGGTGACGGCCGGGCCACGGGTGAACATCGGCCGCATCGACGTGACGGGCCTGAAGGGGTTGGACGAAAGCTATATCCGCCGCCGGCTGGCCTTGCAGTCAGGCCAGCCGTTCAGCCCGGCGGCGCTGGAGGCGTCGCGCGCGGACCTGCAGAAGGTGCCGGCGATCGCCAGCGTGCGGCTGAACCCGGCAGCGGCGACGGATGCCGATGGCAGCCTGCCGATCGAATTGGTGGTGGTCGAGCGCAAGGCGCATGCGATCAGCGTGTCCGCGGCGTATTCGACCGACCAGGGCGGCAACTCCGCCGTGAGCTGGAAAGACCGCAACCTGTTCGGCCGCGCCGAGCAGCTGACGTTGTCGGCCGGGGTGAGCCAGATCGGGGCCGGTGCGGCGCGTCAGCCCGGCTACCTGGCTTCGGCGCTGCTGACGCTGCCCGATTGGCTGCGGCGCGAGCAGTCGTTGCATTTCCAGGCGCTGGCCGTGCGGGAAAGCCTGGACGCGTATGACCGCACCGCCATCATCGCGGGCGCCACGCTGTCGCGACGGTTGGCCCCGCATTGGACGGGCAGCGTCGGCCTGTTCGGCGAGCGGGCGCATTTCCTGCAGGACAGGGTCGGGCGGGATTTCTCACTCGGCCAAGTTCCGATCGGGCTGCATTACGACACCAGCAACAGCCCAACGGATGCGACGTCTGGCACGCGGGCGGATGCGACGGTGACGCCGACCTTCAGCGTGGGCAAGCGCAATGCGGCGTTCGTGATCGCGCAGGCAAGTGCGGCGAAGTTCTTTGACCTGGCGGCGCCGGGGCGGACCGTGCTTGCGGTGCGCGGGCTGGCGGGCAGCGTGCAGGGAGCGACCACCTTCGACATTCCGCCGGATCAGCGCTTCTACGGCGGCGGCTCTGCGACCATTCGCGGCTACCGCTTTCAGTCGGTGGGGCCGAAATTGGGCAACCGCAAGCCGGCGGGTGGCACGTCCATCGCCGCGGGGACCATCGAACTGCGCCAGCGATTTGGCGAGAGCTATGGCGCGGTGGTGTTCGTGGACGGTGGGCAGGTGAGCGAGAAGGCGACGCCGTTCACCGGCAAGTTCCGCACCGGCGCGGGGATCGGGGCGCGCTACTATACCGGGTTGGGGCCGATTCGGGCGGATATCGCGATTCCGCTCCAACGCCAGCGCGGCAATGACGCGGTGGAATTCTATCTTGGCCTGGGCCAGGCGTTCTGATGCGTATTTTTTGGCGCTTGCTGCGCGTGCTGGGTGCCATTGTGGCGTTCGCTGTGGTGGCCGTGCTGGTGGTGGCTGCGGTTCTGGCGGTGGGGGTGAACACCGATTTCGGCCATCGCAGCCTGGAGAAGGCGGCGAAATTGGGCGGCGTGGAGATCACGGGGCTGGAGGGGCGGTTTCCCGACGACCTGCGGATTGGCCATATTGCCGTGGCGGATGCCGGGGGCACCTGGCTTGAGATCGAGCAAGCCGTGCTGGACTGGTCGCCGACTGCCCTGCTGCACAAGGAGGTGAAGGTTGCGACGCTGTCCGCCAGCCTGGTTCATGTGATCCGGTATCCGGCGTCTTCAGGTGGCACCACGCCGCCCTCGTCGTTCACCACCACAGGGAAGTTCGGGTATCGGCTGGATGTGGCCCGGTTGCAGTTCGACCGGATCGAGTTGCCGCAGGCAACGCTGAAGGCTTCGGGGCGGGCGCATTACCAGGACGACGGCATGGACATCGCGTTGATGGCCAGCACGCCGGATGCGGCGGGCCAAGGGCCGGCGAAGCTGGACGCGCAGCTGACGGGGCCGCTGGACAAGGTTGTGGCAGGGCTGACGCTGGATATGAAGGGGCTGACGACGCGGGCCGATGGCATCGTGGATCTGCTGGCGGTGTCCGGCAACCTGCGGTTGGGAGTTAACCATCCAGACATTGCCGGGGTGTCCGCCGCCAGCATTGCCGCCGATGTGAAGGGCAATGCGGACGCCGCCACGGTGCATGCGGTGCTGGAGGGGGTGAAGCTGCCAGGGGGCCAACCGGATCTGCTGGGCAACGGGCCGGTGACGCTGGATGTGGCGTACCGGAAGGCTTCGACGCCTGAGGTGACGGCGAAGCTGTCGGCGGGCGCGCGGGCGGCGGACGGGGTGAGCATCGCGGCGGATGCTGTTGTGACGTTGGCGACCAAGGCGATAAAGCTGAATCTGGTGGTTGACCGCCTTGACACCCCGGCCGCGGCGGTTGCGCATCTGACCGTGGCCGCGGAGGGCACGGCCGATCATTTGGACGCGCATGCCGAGATTGCCGGGCTGGTGGCAAGCGGCGTCACGCCGGCGATGCTTGGGTCGGCGCCGCTGCGGCTGGATGCGAAGCTGCGGCGCAACGCAGCGCAGGAGGTCTCGGTGGTGTTGGCCGGGGACACGCTCGCGCTCACGGCCGGTGGCGCGTTGCCGATGGACAGGCTCGCGCTCGACTATCATCTGGTGCTGCCGAGGCTGGAGGCGTTTTCGCCGGCCATTTCGGGCAAGGCCGATCTGGCCGGGCGGATCGAGGGGGGCACCGGCGATTTCGCGCTGCACACGCATGTCGATGCCGAGGTGATGGCGCAGGGCGTGTCCAGCCCGATCATCGGCGATATCGATGCAACCGGCCTGCCTTCGGCGCCGCAGGGGCGCGCGGTGGTGAAGGGCGCCTATGCCGGCCAGCCGGTGCTGCTCGATATGGCCGCACGGACGGATGCGGATAAAATCGTGCATGTCGATATCGCCGAGGCCAGTTGGCAGGGGCTGGTGGCCCGGGGTGGCTTCACCACCGCGGCGGATGGCGGGCTGCCGACGGGGAAGCTGACCATTTCGGCCAAACGCCTGCCGCCGCCGGTCCGCACCGGCTCAGCCATCGTGGACATCGAATTGCTGCGCGAGGGCGCCACGCCCGTGCTGAAGGTGTTGGCCGATGTGACCAGTGCAGCGTTAGAGGGCATCAGCCTGGCGAAGGTGGTGCTGTCTGGTTCTGTGACGGACCCGATCGGAGCCACGCCGGTGTTAAAAGCCAACCTTGCGGTGGATGGCCTGGCCACCGGCGCGTATCGGCAGGCGGTGCGGCTGGACGTGACGGGGCCGGCCAATGCGCTGGCGATCAAACTGGGGGTGACCGGCACGGCGGCCTTGACCGCCGCGGCCACGGTGGATGCGCCAGCCAACACGGTGCGCATCGCCAGCCTGCAGGGGCGGATGCAGGGGCAGGACTTGCGGCTGGCCGCACCCACCACGATCGCCTATGCGCCGCAGATCACGCTTGGCGCGACGCGGCTGACCCTGGGTGGTTCTTCGCTGGAACTTTCGGGGCGGTTGTCGCCGACGATGGATCTGACGGCCTCGCTGCGGGCCATCCCGGCGGAGCTGGCGCGGATTGCCGATCCGTCCCTCCAGGCCGAGGGCACATTGACGGCACAGGCGCGCATCCAGGGCACCACGGCCGCACCGACCGGCACAGTGCGCGTGTCGGGAAGCAATCTGCGGGTGCGCCAGCCGCGCGGGATGCCGGCGTTGCGATTGGAGGCGACGGCGGATCTGCGGGGTGCCGTGGCGCGGATCGACACGCGCGTGTCCACCGGCGCGTCCTTGCTGACGGTGACG
>JBBROR010000179.1:0-6897 GCA_038229175.1 Acetobacterales bacterium
GATCGTGGGGCTGTTCGAAAGCCTGCGCGCGGACTTCTCTGGCTCCATTCTGTTTATCTCGCATCACCTGGGGCTGGTGGCGCAACTGTGTGACGACGTGGTGGTGATGTATGGCGGCACCGTGGTGGAAACCGGGCCAGTGGCTTCGGTGTGTGCCGATCCCCGGCACCCCTACACCGCCGCCTTGCTGGCGTGCGAATTGGACGATGAACCCGGCGGCGGTCGGCTGGTCTCAATTCAGGGCGATGTGCCGGACCCGGTGGTGACGCCTCCCGGCTGCGTGTTCGCGCCGCGCTGCGCACTTGCAGAGGCGATATGCCAGGACACGCCGCAGCCGTTGCGGGACGTGCGGGATGGGCGCCAGGTGGCGTGCTGGAAGGCTGCGGCATGACGGCGTTGATCGATGTGCAGGGCGTGTCGATGCTCTACAGCGGCGGCGTGCAGGCGCTCGATGACGTGTCGCTGGTGCTGCAAGCCCGGGAAATTGTGGGGCTGGTGGGCGAGAGCGGGTCGGGCAAGACCACCTTGTGCCGGGTGATGATGGGGCTGGCGCGGCCCACCGGTGGCGACGTGATGGTGGACGGCACCACGCGCCTGATCGATATGCTGACGCGCGACCGGCTGGCCTATCGGCGGCGGGCGCAGATGCTGCAGCAGGACGCGATGGCGTCGCTGTCACCGCGGATGCGACTGCGCGATCAGCTGGCCGAGCCGATCGCCATTCATGGGATGAACAAGGCGGAGGGCTGGGCGCGGGTGCTGGACCTGCTGACGCGGATGGGGTTGTCGCATGGCATTCTGGACAAGTATCCGCATCAGATTTCCGGCGGCCAGGCGCGCCGCGTGGCGGTGGCGCGGGCGTTGGTGCTCTCCCCCTCGGTGATCGTGGCGGATGAACCGACGGCGGGGCTGGATGTGTCGGTGCAGGGGGACCTGCTGAACCTGTTGCTGGATCTGCAGGCGGAGTTTTCGCTCACTTATCTGGTTGCCAGCCACAACCTCAATGTCATCCGGCGGATCTCAGACCGGATCGTGGTGATGTATCTGGGGCAGATCGTGGAACAGGGGCGCACGCCGGACGTGTTTGCGCGGCCGGCGCATCCTTATACGGCGGCGTTGCTGTCGACGAACCCGGTGGTCGATCCGGCACGTCGGAAAACGCGGATCGTGTTGGAGGGGGAGATCCCCAGCGTGGTCAACCCACCGCCGGGGTGCCGATTTCATACACGGTGCCCGCAGGTGCAGGACCGGTGCCGGGTGGATGTGCCGGTGTTGCGCGAAATGGATGGCCGCGACGTTCGGTGCCATTTCCCGTTGCTTTGAACGATTGGCTACCCGATCAGGTTCGAAACCCAGCTGAACAGCCCGAAATGTGACAGGTCGTTCCACGTCGCGAAAACAAACAGGCCGATGAGCAAGGCAAAGCCGGCGCGCAGGCCGTATTCAAGGGCCTGGGGCGGCAGAGGACGGCCCCTGATGGCTTCGAACGCATAGAATACCAGGTGGCCGCCATCCAGCACCGGAATGGGGAACAGGTTGATCAGGCCGAGATTGACCGACAGCACCGCGATGAAGCTGATCAGGCTGGCGAAACCGAGCGAGGCCACCTGGCCGGAAAGCTGGGCGATGCGAAGCGGGCCGCCGAGGTCGTCGGTGCCGCGCTGGCCGCTGATCATCTGCCAGACGCCGGCCAGGGTCTGCGCGCCGACATTCCAGGTTTGCACGATGCCGGCGGGCAGGGCTTCGAAGGCCGAGACCGGCACGTATTCCACCTTGCCGCCGCGCACGCCCAGCACGCCGGCGTTGCCGCGCGCATCCGGCGTGGCGTCCAGCGTGATCGCCTTGCCGTCACGCGTGATCGACATCGTGAGCTTCTGGCCGGGATGGCTGCTGACGGCCGCCTGGATGTCTTCGAACCGGGAAATCTTGACACCGTCGATGCTTTCCACGCGGTCTCCGGCCACCAGGCCGGCGCGCGAGGCGGCGCTGTCGGCCATCACCTCGCCGAATACCGGCTGGGTGACGGGGCGGCCGGACACGATGAACAGAAAAGCGAACAGCACGGCGGCAAGGATGAAATTGGCGATGGGGCCGGCGGCCACCACGATGGCGCGCGACAGCACGGATTTCTCGTGGAAGGTGCGGCCTGCCTGCCATCCGGCGATGGTTTCGGGCGCGGCGTCCTGCGGCTGCTCCTGGCCGTGCAGCTTCACGTAGCCGCCCAGCGGCAGAAGGCACAGTTTCCAAACGGTGCCGTTTCTGTCCGTCCAGCCGAACAATCGGGGGCCGAAGCCGATGGAGAACGCCTCCACATGCACGCCGCGCCAGCGGGCGGCGAGGTAGTGGCCGAGCTCGTGGATGAACACCAGCACACCGAGGACGATGGCGAAGGCCAGGGGCGTGCGCAGGACTTGAGGGAGGAAATCGAACACAGTTTGGTCCTAAATCACGCCGCGTGCGGCTGGCGGGTGCGGCAGAAGGCGTGGGCTTTCTCGCGGGCGAGACGATCGATTTCGATCACTTCGTCGAGGTTCTCGGTGGTGCATTCGCCCATGGCCAGCATCACCTGTTCGACAACTGCGGCGATGTCCAGAAATCCCAGGCGGCGTTGGAGGTAGGCTTCGACGGCCACCTCGTTGGCGGCACTCATCAAGGTTGGCACACCGCCGCCGGCTTGCAAGGCCTCGCGCGCGAGGCGCAGGGCGGGAAAACGCACGAGGTCGGGCTCGCTGAATTCCAGTTTGCCGATGGCGGCCAGATCCAGTTTCGGCGCAGAGGTGGCGATGCGGGACGGCCATGCCAGCGTATGCGCGATCGGCACCCGCATGTCGGGGCTGCCGAGCTGGGCCATCACGCTGCCGTCGCTGTAGCAGACCAGGCCGTGCACGGTGGATTGCGGGTGGATGAGCACGTCGATCACGCTGCTGTCCATGGCGAACAGGCGCGCGGCCTCGATCACCTCCAGGCCTTTGTTCATCATGGTGGCGCTGTCGATGGAGATCTTGGCGCCCATGGTCCAGACCGGGTGGCGAAGGGCGGCCTCGGGCGGGGCCACGCGCATCTCCTCCATCGTGGCGGTGCGGAATGGGCCGCCGGAGGCGGTGAGGATGATGCGGTCGATGGCGCCGCGGTTGCCGTCGGCCATCGCCTGGAAGATGGCGTTGTGCTCGCTGTCCACCGGCAGCAGGGTGGCCCCGGCGGCAGCGACCGCGCGCAGCATCACGTCCCCGGCGCAGACCAGCGCCTCCTTGTTGGCCAGCGCCACACAGCCGCCGTTCTGGATCGCGGCCAAGGTGGCATGCAGGCCGACGGCGCCCATGATGGCGCACATCGTCCAATCAGCAGGCCGGGCGGCAGCGTCCACCACCGCCTGCGCACCGCCGGCGGCCTCGATGCCGGTGCCGGCCAAGGCGGCCCGAAGTTCGGCCAGGCGCGCGGCATCGGCCACAACGGCGATCTCCGCGCCCAGGGCGATCGCCTGTTGGGCGAGCAGTTCCACATTGCTGCCGGCGACCAGAGCGCGAACGCCGTAGCGGCCTGGGTTGGCCAATAGAAGGTCGATTGTCTGGGTGCCGACGCTTCCGGTCGAGCCCAGCACCGTCACGGTCTTGCGCGCCGCGCGCGCAGCCTCGGTTGTCATTGCCACAGCGTGATACCTCGCCCGAGAGCCAAAATCAGCAGAGCGGCCAGCGGGGCCGCCATCAACAAGCCGTCCAGCCGATCCAACAGGCCGCCATGGCCGGGGATGAGCCATCCGGAATCCTTCACGCCGAACTGGCGTTTGACGAAGCTTTCCAGCAGATCGCCCAATTGCGCGGCAATGCCAAGCCCTCCGGCGACGCCGGCGCCGTAGAGGGCCGTGCCGTGGCCGCCAAGCGACACCGCCGCCACCCCCACCAGGCAGGCCGAGACCAGCCCGCCCGCAGCGCCTGACCAGGTTTTGCCCGGCGATATGAGCGGCGCCAGCCGGGGCCCACCGATCAGGCGGCCGACCAGGTAGGCGCCGATATCGCTGGCCCAGACCACCAGCACCGTGAACAGCACGTTGTCGCGTCCCACGACCGGATCATCGCGCATCCAGATCAACGCCCCCGTTGCCGGCACGAGGTAGCTCAGGCCGATGATGAGGATCAGCATTGGCCGCGCCCGGCCTGGCCTGCGGCCCGGCGGCGTTGAATAACGCTCGCGGAAAGACCGGCTCATGGTGGTCCATTCGGCCGCCATCCCGGCGGCGAGCAACACGATCAGCCCCTGCCACGCGTATCCGCCAAGCCACAGCGCGCCCAGGCCGACCGGGGCGATCACCGCGGCAGACAGGACCCGCACTCGCAGATCGCGCCAGGCTGGTGCGTTGGTCATAAACTTTTCGTTTTCGATAGGGGCAGGCTCAGGCGGGGCGGGCGCCAAAACGCCGCTCCCGCCGCCCGTATTCGGCAATCGCCGCCTCGAAATGCTCGGCCGAGAAATCAGGCCACAGCACCTCGTTGAAGATCAGTTCGGCATAGGCGGATTGCCACAACAGAAAGTTTGACAGGCGCTGCTCGCCGCTGGTGCGCAGAATCAGGTCCGGATCGGGGATGTCGCGGGTGGAGAGCAGGCGGGCGAAGCCGGCTTCGGTCAACGTGTCGGCGTCGAGCGTGCCGGCGGCGGCAGCGGCGATTGCGGCCTTGACCGCGTCCACAATCTCGCCGCGCGCGCCATAGGACATTGCCACCACGAGATTCAGCCGGGTGTTGCCCGCAGTGGCCACTTCGGCGCGGGCCAGTTCACTCTGGATGTCCTGGTCGAACCGGCCGCGCTCGCCGATGAAGCGCAGGCGAACGCCTTCACGGCCGAGCTCGGCCAGTTCGCTTTTTATGAAGCGGCGCAACAGGCCGGTGAGGTCGGACACCTCGGCGGCCGGGCGGCGCCAGTTTTCGCTGCTGAACGCATAAAGTGTGAGCCAGCTGACGCCGTAGGTGATGGCAGCCTCGATGGTGCGGCGAACCGCCTGCACGCCGGCGCGATGGCCAGCGACCCGGGGCAGGCCGCGCGCGGTGGCCCAGCGGCCGTTGCCATCCATGATGATGGCGACATGCGATGGCACGCGCGGCAGGTCCGCCGCCAGCTTCTGCGCTGAATTGAGTGGCGCCACAGCCCTGATCTGCCCGATTGCCAAATCTCCCATGCTCACACCCATTTTCGATCCCGCCTTTCGAGCGTCAGACCGTGCGGATCTCCTTGTCCTTTTCGGCGAACATTGCGTCGACATGCCTGATATAGCCATCGGTGAGCTTTTGGATGTCGTCCGACCAGACCTTCAGCTCGTCTTCGCTGATCACGTTTTTCTTTTCCAGCGCCTTGGTCTGGTCCATGCCGTCGCGCCGCACGCCGCGGACGGCGATCTTGGCCCCTTCGGAATACTTGCCGGCCAGCTTGGACAGCTCGGCGCGGCGTTCGCCGGTCAGTATCGGGATGGGGACGCGTACCAGCTGGCCGTCGCTGGCGGGGTTGAGGCCGATGCCGGCGTCGCGGATGGCGCGTTCAACGGCGGTGACCAGGGTGCGATCCCACACCTGGACGGTGAGCATGCGGGCTTCAGGGACGCCGATGCTGCCGACCTGGGTCAAGGGCACCTCGCTGCCATAGGCCTCCACACGCACCGGCTCCAGCAGCGCCGGGCTGGCGCGACCGGAGCGCAGGCCACCGAAATCGCGCTTCAGGCTGTCCAGCGCACCGTCCATGCGGCGGGTGAGGTCGGTCTTGAGGGTGGCAAGTTCAGCCGTGGACATGAAAGGCTCCTGCAGGCGCCGCGCTTGGATGCGGTCCGATCGTGTTATTTCGTCTCGGTGATCTTGGTGAAGCGCCCTTCGCCGCGCATCACCTGGGCGAAGGCGCCGGGGGCGTGGATGTTGAAGACGATGATGGGCAGGCCGTTTTCGCGGGCCAGGCTGATGGCGGACGCATCCATCACCGACAGGTCGCGCGCCAGAACCTCCAGGTAGCTCAGCTCCTCAAAGCGCTGCGCGTCTGGCACCTTGCGGGGGTCGGCGGAGTAGACGCCGTCCACCTGGGTGCCCTTGAGCAGGGCGTCGCAGCCCATTTCGGTGGCGCGCAGGGCGGCCGCGGTATCGGTGGTGAAGAACGGGTTGCCGGTGCCGGCGGCGAAGATCACCACGCGGCCTTTTTCCATGTGCCGCTCGGCCCGCCGGCGAATATAGGGCTCGCACACGGTGGACATCGGGATGGCGGATTGCACGCGGGTGGGCGTGCCGGTGCGTTCCAGCGCGTTCTGCATGGCCAGCGCGTTCATCACGGTGGCCAGCATGCCGATGTAGTCGGCCTGGGCACGTTCCATGCCCGAGGCCGCCCCGGACACGCCGCGAAAGATGTTGCCGCCGCCGATCACCAGCGAGACCTGCACGCCCATGGCGACCACGCTGGCAACGTCGCTGGCAATGCGGTTCACCGTCTCGGTGTCGAGACCGTATTCGCGCTTTCCCATCAGCGCCTCGCCGGACACTTTGAGCAGCACGCGTTTGTAGACTGGGGTCTGGCTCATTGTTTCCGCACAAAACTGGGGCGGGCGCACCGTAACGGGGGCGCCCGCCCCTCACAAGAGAGCAGCAAGCAGGGGGGCCAGCGATCAAACCGGGTGATCAGACAGGCTGATCAGACAGGCTGGGGAACGCCCGACACCGCGGCCACCTCGGCTGCGAAGTCGCCGACCTCTTTGTCGATGCCTTCGCCAAGTTGAAAACGCTGGAAGCCGACCAACTCTGCGCCGGCCTTCTTCACAACCGCGCGAACGCGGCTTTCGCCGTCCAGCACCCAGACCTGTTCCAGAAGCACGACTTCCTCGTAGAACTTCTTGATGCGGCCTTCGACCATCTTCTCGATGATGGCTTCGGGCTTGCC